>JAEOSI010000009.1 GCA_016840425.1 Candidatus Wukongarchaeum yapensis | reverse complement strand
ATAAATCTACTCTAGACTTGAACCACAATTTGAGCAAAATTGCGTGTTTGGAGCGTTTTCAGTCCTACAATAAGGACATACAAGAACCTTTTCAACCATAACTCTTCTTTCTACTCTCTCTTTTTTGGGAGGTCTTACTATCAACCAAATAATTAAACCTAAAAGCATCGTAAAAAACACCACTATAAACCATAAAAGTCCATTTGCTCCCCTCCTCTCTGCATCATTATAAACCAAAACGCTCAAAAACAAGACAAAAAAGACCCAAATAACCACTCCAAAAACTATCCATCCAACCTCCCAACCTGGCACTCTACCTCTAGTATCGTGTCCTAACAAGGTAAGTAAATCTGTAATATTTAAATTTAGAAACTTATCCAAAAAACACATCCTCCTAATTTATCCCAATTTTCAATCAACAATGAAACAATTAGAAAATCAAACCTCTATTTTTACCTTTTCTTTTTTGATAAGAGAGTATTCAGCAAAGATTGTATCACTTTTTTAAAAGAGAGAAAAACTCTTACAAAAGAGAGCCATAATAAACCTTTATCACTCCAGATAAAACCCTTAAATTCTATTCTAGGCTTGCACCACAATTCGAACAAAAACGTATATCTGGAGGATTTTCAAACCTGCAATAAGGGCATACGAGAACCTTCTCAACAACCTTTCTTTCTGCTAACTCTTTTTTAGGAGGCCTTACTAACAACCAAATAATTAACCCTATGATATTCAAAAAAAACACTATTAGTAGCCATAAAACTCCGTTTTCTCCCCTACTCTCAGCATCACGATAAATCCAAAGGCCTATAAGTACGACAATAATAAGCGAAACCAATATAAGTGAAATTATAAATCCCACAATCCACTCATCACGCCCCCAAGGGTGATACTGGGCTAAAAAGCGAGGCAAAGCAGTTATGTTTAAATTTAAAAAACCAACCAAAAAGCATATCCTCCTATTTTTTCATTTCAATTACCATAAAAACAGAATAAAAAATTATCTCTCACTATTTTTAACTTTCCTTTTTTAGAGAAGAGATTCGGCTGAAGAATTTATCACTTCTTACTAAAAGAGGGAAAACAGTTACAAAAGACCTAGAAGGCACTGTGAAAAGCAATGAAAAAGTAGACACCATAATAAAAGCCATAAAAAACCCTTAAATTCTACCATAGTCTTGCCCTGCAATAAGGGCAAAACCGCGTGTTTGGAGCGTTTACAGCCCTACAATCAGGATTTTCCCTACATCATGATGATTCTCATTAAGCTTGAAATTATTGATTAAGCTAACAAACTTTGATACCATCATTAGATTCGCATCCTTCGCATTTTCTATTTTTATTTACTATAATTCTATTCTGCTATGGATGAAGACTTTACCAAGCTATCATCCAACCGAGATCTTAATAGACGTTTCTTTCACAAAAACTTTCGACATAGGACTAAATATAGTCTTGACAGTAATCTATTTCATAGTTTTATGGATCAGTGCTATAGCAGTGTTTTATAAAAACACTAAAATAAGATAAAAATAAATCCAAATAATTTTAGTGTTTTATTTTTATGTCGAATGAAAATTTTGGCGGAAGAATTAGTTATGAAGAATGAAGGTACGATGAAAGAACAGAAGAAAAAAACCAGGAGAAAAAAGGATAGACCAGATTATGGGGTTTTAGACAAACTTGTTATTTCAAAAGGTTATTGTTGCGGTTGTGGTGTTTGCGTCGGTGTGTGTCCTGTGGAAGTGATAGGGTATGAAGCTCTACCTAAGCTTATTGGGGAGTGTATAAGTTGCGGTCGTTGTAGCGATGCTTGTCCCCGCGGCTTGGGAAGAATAAACATGGAACCCCAGAAAGAAGCAATTAAAGATGGGTTAGTAGGGTCTTACCTTAACATTTTGGCCGGAAAGGCGACAAAGACTGAAATTTTGGAAAAGGCACAGGATGGTGGCGCTGTTACATCGATTCTTTGTGCCTGTCTTGAGAGCGGTTATATAGATGGGGCTATTGTTACTCGGATGGACCCTGAAAGGCCATGGAAACCTGTTCCCATGATCGCTACTACGAAAGAGGAGATAATTTCTGCTGCTGGTACAAAGTATCATTATCCTTTTGAGTTTTCAGTTCTTAAAAAGGCTACAAAGGAGCTTAAGCTTCAATCTTTTAGCGTGGTTACGAGACCTTGTTCAACTGAAGGAGTGAGGAGACTTCAACAGTCTAGGAGTAAGAAGAGTGGGAAAGCAATAAAGCTCGTTGTTGGTTTGTTTTGTATGGAAGCTTTTCACACGGATTTCATAGATGAAGTTGTTGCGGGAGGAATGGAATTATCTCTTTCAAATATCAAGAAAATTAATATTAAACGCGATTTCGTCTTGACCTTAGATGGAGGTTCTTTGGTGGATATCTCGATGAAAAAGGCAGAACCTTATATCCGCACAGGTTGCCGTTTTTGTTCAGATTTTGCCTCTGAAATGGCTGACGTTTCTGCAGGAGCGGTAGGCACTAAAAACGGTTGGACAACCTTGATAACTCGTACAGATATAGGTAAAGAAGCGGTTGAGATAGCAAGCAATAGCGGATGGCTTGAAACAAGAGAGGTCAGCCAGAAAGTGTTGACGACTCCTCATGCCCTCGCCAAACGCAAAAAGGATCGCGCCATACCCATCTTAAGGTAGTACATGGGTTGATATGACTGAAGTTTTTTCTAAAAATTAGTTGATATTTTCTTTAATTAAGATTTTTCAGTATTTACTTAATATTTCATAAAAATCTAAACAATAGCAATTAAATAATTGAGAATCTTTTCAAATTTTGCAGTAATCCCACTTAAAAGATGTCATAAATTAACAATTTAACAAATTATCATATATTAGAGCAGAATGAGATTTGATTAGGATATATTACTATCTGGGTAGTTTGGATAATTTTATCATTATTTTTCGTATTTTCCTGCTTCAGAAGAGGATCATGTTGTTATGGAGGACATGACCATAGAACCCACTCTAGTACATATGCTAAACATCAAGATATTGCAATTGATCAAAACACCGCCTCGAATGAGGACATTAAGATTAAACCGTCACATTTACAATCTATCCGCGTCATCAAGTGTTTTAAGTGCGGTACCGAATTTTCTTCTAACCTTATAACTTGTCCTGTCTGCGGTTATGAAAGAGTGAAATGTGTGGTAAGTCAACGTGACATACAGTATAGAGATGAAGTTTTCTACTGTCCCTATTGTGGGACACTAGCTCACGTCAAGCATATTCGTGGGTGGGTTAAAGTGAAAGCAGTTTGCCCTAACTGCCATCATAAACTCGATGAAAAGCTCTTTGAGATCTTTAATTATTAATGATTTAAATGAAAAGAAAACGTTCATAAGTAGATAAAAAGTTGAAAAAAATAATGAAATGATCTTAGATATTTACGCTACTATTTAGAAAAAGAAGGAGAAAACAGTATGGCAAAAGATCCTGTATGCGGTATGTATGTTGATGAAAAAAAGGCTCCTTTTAAAGCAGAGATTCGGGGGCGAATGTATTATTTTTGTAGTGAGACTTGTTTAAGAACCTTTGAGAGGCCTGAAGTTGAACTAAGAAATTTAAAGCTGTTAGTCGTTTTTAGCTTTACTTTTACCGTTCTTATTTTCTTTTTCAGTTTTTTTGATGTTTTACCTTTTTTCAGTAAAAACAAGTGGCTTTTCTTATTTGCAACCCCGGTACAGTTTGGAGCGGGTTGGAGATATTATAAGGGGACATTTGATGCTTTAAAAGTTAGAACGGCAAACATGGACACCCTAATAGCCATGGGAACTTCGGCAGCATATGGTTACAGCACCATCATAACATTTTTCCCTGAAATCTTCGAAGAAACCGAAGTATTTTTCGACACAGCTGCCGCCATCATAACCCTAGTCCTTGTAGGTAAATTGTTAGAGGATCTTGCTAAGGGAAGGGCTTCAGAAGCTTTAATAAAACTCATGGATCTCCAGCCTAAGATGGCCCACGTTATAAGAGATGGAGAAGAGACGGAAATACCGGTAGAATCCGTCGAAGTTGATGATATAGTGGTAGTTAGGCCTGGAGAAAAGATACCTGTAGATGGGGTGGTTATTGAAGGTCATTCTTCTGTTGACGAATCAATGATCACAGGAGAAAGCATTCCCGTAGAGAAAAATCCAGGCGATGAGGTTATCGGTGCTACTCTCAACAAGGTGGGACTGTTAAAATTTAAAGCAATAAAAGTTGGATCTGACACCACTCTTTCCCAGATCATAAATTTGGTCGAAGAAGCCCAGCTTTCTAAAGCTCCAATGCAGAGACTTGCCGATTATATATCCGCCCGCTTCGTACCTTCTGTGATATTAATCGCTTTGTTCTCCTTCTCTATATGGTATTTTATAGGCGATGAAAGCTTTACTTTTTCCCTTGCAATACTCATAGCAGTACTAATAATTGCTTGTCCTTGTGCTTTAGGTATTGCTACACCTACCGCTATCATGGTGGGGACAGGGAAAGGGGCAGAGAACGGCATCCTGATCAAGGGCGGAGAATACCTGGAAAGAGCCTATAAAGTACAAACAATAGTATTTGACAAAACAGGAACTCTCACCAAAGGAGAACCCTCAGTAACAGACGTTGTGCCAATCGAACTCTCGGATGAAGTTTTAAAACTGGCATCCATGGCTGAAAAAGGGTCAGAACACCCCTTAGGGGAAGCTATAGTAAAAGGAGCAAAAGCAAAAGGTTTGGACATCCCGGACGCTGAATCTTTTGAAGCAGTACCAGGCCAAGGAGTAAAAGCAGTTTATGACGGAGAAGAAATTCTTTTGGGCAACCGAAAACTCATGGAAAATAACAGTATCCCTTACGAAGACATAGAAGAAAAAATCCAAGCCCTCGAAAAAGAAGGAAAAACAATAATGATCCTTACAGTAAATAAAATGATCAAGGGGCTTATCGCGGTAGCCGATACTTTAAAAGAAAATTCAAAGGATGCGGTGAAAAAACTCCAAGAAATGGGCATCGAAGTCATCATGCTCACAGGCGACAATAGAAGAACCGCAGATGCCATAGCGGAAAAACTTGGAATAACAAAGGTTTTATCAGAGGTTCTACCCCAAGATAAAGCCAACGTCATAAAAAAGTTGCAAGACGAGGGAAAAATCGTAGGCATGGTAGGGGACGGAATAAACGATGCCCCTGCCCTAGCACAAGCTGATATAGGAATAGCCATCGGGAGCGGAACAGACGTAGCCGTAGAAACCGGCGACATAATCCTGGTAAAAGACGACCTAAGAGACGTAGTAGCCGCAATACAACTAAGCAAACAAACAGTAAGAAAATTTAAACAAAACCTTTTCTGGGCCTTCTTCTACAACACCGCCCTAATACCTATTGCCGCAGGTCTACTATACCCATTACTAGGCCTACTCTTAGACCCAATTTACGCTGCAGCAGCCATGTCTTCAAGCTCAGTAACAGTAGTCACAAACTCCCTACTACTCAAAAGATTCAACCCAAAAACGCTTTAAAACGCCCAATAGAACAGAACTTTTTAATAGTTGTTAGGTGTTATAAATCATAGATTTATTATCTATTTACAACAAAGTTGATGGTGGCGGTCTATGGAGAGAGAATCTGAACGCCTTATTTCTACGGGAATAGACAAGTTTAATGAGATTTTGGGCCGCGGTATCCCTCGAAATTCTATGATCCTTTTTTTAACAGATATTGGTTCTGAATCTGATATTGTTGCATTACAGATTTTGTGGAATCGGTTGAAGGCAGGGGACTTAGGTGTTATTTATGACTTTGATTTGCCGCCCATGGATTTGCGAGAAAAAATGAAGACTTACGGTTGGAATTTGAAAAAATATGAAGAAGAAGGGAAGTTTATCTTAGCGGACATGTTTACACATGCTTTCGATCTTGAAAGTTTTTATCCAAAAGAAAAATATTATTGTAAACGCCCTACTGATATAACCTATATTGGTAACTTTGCACATAAATTAAGGGAGGAGATTTTGCAAAGAACCCAGCCAGGAGAATATTTCGGCGTTATCCTTTCTGCTGGACGTTTACTCCATTTTACTGGGGAAGATGAAGCTTTAAAATTTGTTTATGCCTCGAGGATGAAGTACAAACCGCTTGGTACTGCTTTGTACCTACTCGATCCTCGAATCGCTAGTGAGAAGGGTTTAGCAATGCTTGAGAACTTTGCAGATATAGTGATTCGATTTTCCGTAGAAAAAGTTAGTAAACGTTTTAATAGATTTTTAAGGGTTATTAAATCACCTTTGTTCGGTTATTTAAAAGAACCATTACATTACACAATCACACCAACAGAGGGAGTAGTATTATCTAAAGAGTAATTTGTCAGATCTTGATTTTAAGATAAGGAAGGCTTTATTTATAAAAAAGATTAACTGCCAATAAAGTTTTACTAGGGTGATAATAGTTGGCAAAAGACCTTGTTTGTGGAATGGAAGTGGATGAGAAAAAAACACCTTATAAAACAGAATATGAAAGAGAAACCTACTATTTCTGCTGTCAAGCATGTAAGGAAAAATTCGAGAAAAACCCTGAAAAATACTTAAAATAAGAAAGAAAACGCCAAACATCCCAAAAAACATCAAAGTACTGTAGTAACATCTTTGGCATTAAACCATACCTGATTAACAAAAGAGAGCGAAAATCAAATCAAACCCCTTTCCTATATTTTTATGTTCGTTTTTTAGTTAGTTCAAACTGCAAAATGAAGAAGAGATGGTTTCATGTCGGAAAATTACTTGAGAAAGACCATACCTATTGATCGAATGGATTGTGCTTCTTGCGCTCTAACTATAGAAAAAGAGATGAAGAAGCTGGAAGGCGTTAAAGATGTCCGCATAAACCTCCTAATACGTAAAGTTGTAGTGACATATGACCCAGAAAAAATCGACGTACCCGACCTTGAGAAGAAGATCGAAGACCTAGGATACCGTATATCATACAAAAAGTATGAAAGCATCTTTGACAAAATATTAAAAATATTCAAAATAAAACCGAAAAAAGAGGAAGGAGAAGCTTTTATAAGAACGATAAATGACCACGAATTTGAAGCTTTAGTTTTGAAATCAAACAAACCAGTAGCCCTAATTTTTATGTCCAAAAACTGTCCTTCCTGTAAAAGATTGGAGAAAGATTTAAAAGATGTTGAAGAAAGGTTTAAAGACCAAGTCCGTTTTTATCAAATGGACATAACGTCCACGAACACTTGGGAAGAATACGGTATTACCAGTACCCCTATCCTACTCTATTTCAAAAAAGGAAACCCCCTAAAAATAGAGTCAAAAAGTGCAATACCGCAAAAGGAAGAAATTGAAAAGCAAATAGAAAAACTAATAGAAACAACATAGCCCTCCAATTAAGCCCCTTATTAAAAAGAAAAGGATGTGGATAATAAAATGATTTTAATAGATCAAGAGTTGAGGGCCAAGTTTCCAGGTCTAAACGTCTTAGTAGGCCATATAAACGGGGTAAACGTCGAAAAAAAGAAGCCAGAACTTGAAGAGTTCAAAAAAGAACTAATAAAAACTGTTAAAGAAAAATATAGCCTCGAAACTTTAAAGGATATCCCTGTTTTAAGGGCCTATCGTGACTTCTTTTGGCGTGTAGGAATAGATCCTACAAAAATCAGGCCAGCTGCTGAAGCTTTAATAAGACGCATTTTAAGGGGAAATCCCATTCCAAAAATCAACAGTTTAGTTGATGCTTACAATCTTGCATCAATCACCTCTGAAATCTCTATAGCAGCCCTTGACCTCGACAAGGTTAAAGGAAATCTTTTTATGCGACTTGCAAATGAGGGAGAAAATTTCTTAGGGATAGGTATGAAAAGCCCTTTGGTTTTAAAAGGAAACGAGATCGTGATCTCAGACGATGAAAAACTCGTAGCCGTCTATCCGTATAGAGACGCGGACAATACAAAAATAATAATGGGGACAAAAAATGTCCTGTTTCTATTATGCGGTGTACCGGGCATAGATGAAAAAACGCTGGAAAAAGCTGGGAAAATAACTATTGATTATGTGACGAGGTTTTGTGGGGGTACCGGCAAGTTAGTGGTATGATTTTAGTGGTAGGTTCTCTCGTAGTCACCCGAATAGTCTCTCGGTCTCTCCTCATAAAACCCTTAGTTTTCGTTTTGGTCGTATGCGGTCACAAACCCTATTTTCTTAAGCGGTGAATTCAGAACGTTGAGATTTTTAGGTGTTACCCTTGTTTTAAGGCGGTTTTTAAGGATCTCTAAAGCTTGCGCTAAGGCCCCCTTATTGCATATAATTCCGACCCTCTCTCGAAGAGCAAGGCGTAGCCAAAGCGTATGTGCTATGTTAGGCGAATTGCATTATTATTTTTGTGTATTGTTATATTTCAACATACCCCAAAGCTCCAGTATACGCTCACCGAGTTTCTTTGCCGATCCTATGGCTTCGGAATCTTGTATTATTTCTTCTTTCAGAAAAGCTATGCCACAAACTCCTCTATTCGCTGGAATCATCTCATGTTTAAGAAACAAAGAATTAATAGCACCAATAGCACTTTCCAAACCATATCTTCGACCAACCACAATGGCACCACCGATCTTATTTTCAAGTTTACCTCTAATACACCATGTACGATCAATAAAAGCTTTGAGCTGAGCAGATACGTTATTGAAATAAACCGGACTGCCTAAAACAATTCCATCACTCTCGAGGAGCATTGGTATAAGAACATTACTCATCTCATCATCAATCACACATTCACCTAACTTTTGACATGCCCAACAAGATTTACAAGGTTCTATTTGATAATCTGTAAGTTTTACAAATTGCCCACCAGTTATGGACAATGTAAGTTTTAAAAGATAATCTGTATTACTCTTTTTCCTAGGACTTCCCGAAATATACACAACTTTCATGTATTAACCCTCAAAATAACTTTACGTCTAACTCGGTATATACAAATTCCGCTTTTTGTTCCTATTTAGGAGGATATACGAACTTTGCCTTATCTCCCATTTGGTCAGTATAAGCGAACTTTTTGCTCATTCTTTCTCATCATCTCTCAGCATCAAATACCGTAATTTCCTCATACTTTTTAAGGGATTTTCGGCTCACATCTAAAATTAAAACGTTTAAGATGAGTTTAATTGGTGGTCCTTGGTAAATTCAAATAAATATCGTTTAATTTTTGGTATGGAGTTTTTTTTAGATTTTTTAGGGATTTTTTGTGAAGATAGCCATAGCTAGCGGAAAAGGAGGAACAGGAAAAACTACTATAGCTGTAAATCTTGCTCTTTCCCTTGCAGATGAAAGAGAGGTACAGCTTATAGACTGTGACTTAGAGGAGCCAAACGGTCACTTATTTCTCAACATACCCCTAAAAATTGTAGAAGATATAACTATTCCAACCCCTGTTTTTGATGAATATAGGTGCAACTTTTGTGGAAAATGCGCAAATCTCTGTCAATATAATGCTATTGCGCTACTTCCAAAAACCATAATGTTTTTTGAAGAGCCTTGTGGGGGGTTGTGGTTTATGTGCCATAGCATGCTCCTCTAAAAATCAAACATTTTTAATTACGTTTAAAAATAAACAAAACTCTATTTAATTACGTTTAAAAATAAACCAAAAAATAAGACAAGTGAGATGAGAAATAATGGTAAAAATAGTAATACCAGTAGATGGAAAAGATAGCGATAATGCCAGAATATTCCCCCATATTGGAAAAGCTCCCTTCTTCGCTAGTGTGGAGATATCTGATGAAGGAAAAGTCGAAAAAATCACCTATATGGAGAACAAAGGTCAACACTTCGGAGGTCGAGGACGGCCAGCAATCATCATTGCTGAAAGCGGGGCAAATGCATTAATTGTTAAAAATATGGGACCCCGAGGAATAAATATGATTAAAAGCCACGGAATAAAAGTATTAACATGCAAGTCACAAACCCTAAAAGAAGCCATAAACGAATTCCTGAAAAATGAAACCACGCCCTTAGAAGAGCCCTGTAAAGAAGCCGAACACCCATTTTAAACCTAAAACCTCCTTAAATAAAAAAATAAGATAGGTTATATAAAAAAATCAAAAGTTAGATAAATTATATCAAAAAATTAGGCATGGGTCTGGTCATCTATCCGTAATTGTGCCTCAGACACTAATTACTCGGCGTGGCAGCGATGTTTATATACTACTAACCGTGTATTAGTTTATCGCATTCATCCAAAGACTAAAGCCGTTGGCTTTCTGCGATTTTAATGTGAGAATTGGGATTATTCTTCCTTTTTAGACTCTCTAGCTACCTCGACGAGAGCTTTTATGTTTTTGAGGGGCATTAAGGGCTCAACCCCGCAAGCTGGCTCAAGCAGGTCTACACCTAGTTTTAAAGCTTTTCTTGCCTCGGTCTTTACTTCCTCAGGAGAACCGAAAGTCAGCACTCCCTTAGAGGAAATATTGCCTAAAATCCTAATATCGCCCAGTTGAGGTTTAACGCGCATAATATCAATTTCTTCTCTGGTACTTATACCGTCAAAACCGGTCTCAATAACGTCAGAAACGAACCGGTTCCAATCTCCACAAGGGTGAAAAATCTTTATCCCTTGCAAGTTATTAGCCAGTTTAATTAAAGCCGGCTTAACAAACTTCCTAAAAGCATCAGGACCCGCTATATCTGGCGCCCCTAAAGGCTCGCCGATAGTTATCACGTCCGAACCAGCCCGATACTGTGCGTTAGCATACTCAATAACAACCTCTGTAGAAAACTTCACAAACTCTTCAACATAGTCAGGCTTAGTCACTGTCCACATTATGAGATCCTCTGGTTTTGTCAATTGTCCTGCAAGTGAGAAAGGTCCGAGGGCAAAACTTGAAACAGGCAGGAAATCGTCTGATTCCTCCTTTAATAGGCTGAGAGCTTCCAGCACGGCAGGTATTCTACCTTTCTCGAGGAAATCATCCGGCATGCTTAAGTCTTCAGGTTTTTTAAACGGGTGCTCTCTAACCCCGGGCTTAGCCTCAGGCTTATCCCGATATTCAGTTTTACAGCCTAAAGCTTCGGGCATAATAGCGAAGTCATAAGGAGCCCTTAAATTCTCAAGTCCTGTCAATTTCTGAGCCGCTGATGAGAGCTTAGCCATCTTTTCGGCATCCCTATGGGCTTCTGGCCAATAGATTCCCACAGCCTCTTGTATTTCCACACAAACAGATCCACCGCAACCACCGATACAGGTTGCCGGCACCCTGTCAACTTTACCTCCCATTAACGCAGCAAGAACCCTTCTTCTAGGCGTCATTTCAACCATGTTTACACATCCTATTCTCTCCTAGTTAAATCCATTATAAAAATATTTAGCTCTTAGGTTTCTCACAATTTGCTAAACCCATTGTGAAGATACACTATAATAAATTACAATCGCAATAAGATTTTCGATGAGAAGCCGGGAATAGAGAAGCCGTATGATTAACTAACAGCTGTAGAAGGAAAGCAAAACCTAAAACAACGAAAAACATCAAGGAAAATCAACCTGCAAAAAAGAAAACAAAAACCTAAAAACAAAACAGTTTTTACACTAGGTTTAACTTACTTAACTTTTCCCAAAACGGCTAAAAAACAAAAAAACAGTTAATATGTGGGTAGAGTGTTGCGGAAGGGTCTTCTTGCTACATGAGGATAAAATTGGGGTAAGCTTTCATTTAAATCCTTTTGTTGAGTTAGATGTAAAGTTGGGCGAAAAAGTATTAGCTTAGGTAATACTCTAGCAATTGATTGAAAAATTACGACAAGTCTCAATGGAAAAAAAATTTATTGGAGTAGCTCTTCTATCAAATGGGAAAACAAATGTGTCTACTTAAGGTCTATCTAGAGGAATATACGGGCAGGAAGCTTATTGCTAGGGATGTTGCCCTTATAGTCAAGGAAGGAAACATAGTTAGTTTGAAGAGCATAGAACTTGAGGAAGTGGCAACGTTAGAAGAAGTCGATGTGTCTTTAATAGACACGCTTAACTCCGTTATGATTCTTAAGCCTAAAGCTTGAAGAGGTGATGTTTTGATGAAGGTTATGATTTGCGGTAAGGGCGGTTCAGGGAAATCAGCTTTAACAGTTCTCATAGCCAAGGTGTTATCTAAAAATTATGAAGTTTATGTAGTAGACTCCGATGAGTCTAATACCTTGCTTCCTCAGATTCTCGGTGCAGGGTCGCCGAAACCTCTTGTTGAATATCTTGGAGGTAAGAAAGATATATTCAAAAGAGGAGAAGTCAACATAGTAAATGCATTAATAGAAGCTGGAGAAGGCATTAAATTAGCCAATTTGCCCAGCGAGTATGTATCCTCATCGCCTGAGGACATCAAGTTAGTAACCATAGGTAAGGTGAGAGAGTTAGGGGAAGGATGCGCCTGTCCTTTCAATTTTCTAGCTAAAACTCTTCTCAAGAATCTGTTGTTAGAGGATAGAGAAATGATCCTCGTTGATGCAGATGCTGGTCTAGAGCATTTAGGTCGAGGGGTTGAGGAGGGATGCGATGCAGCTTTAGCAATAGTTGACCCAACAGCTGAGTCGCTTATGTTAGCTAAAATCCTCAAAGAAGAATTAACGAAAATGAAAAAGAAATTTTGGCTCGTGATAAATAAGGTAACGCCGGAAACAGCTGACATAGTAATGTCAAAAGCTAGGAATATGGGATTAGAAGTGGCAGGGGTTGTGCGGTTTGATGAAGAGGTCTTTAAGTCTTCCCTAGAGGGCGTCCCATTAACGGCTAAAGAAGCCTTAGTAGACATCACAGCCATACTAAGGGAAATACATTTCATTTAAAAGATCTTCAGCAAACAGCTTTCTAAAAACACCATCATTACGTTTACTACCAAACAACTAGGAAACATCTACAAAGACGAGAAATACCAAAACCTTATTTAAATTCACTGACATACTCTCCACCCTAAAGGGTTGGAGGTTTTACGGTTGTGAAAATTAGAGCTTTCACAACTGATGGCTGTGTCACCAGCCAGTTATCCCTATCCCGCCAGTAGGGCTTCGGGAATATGGGGTTAGCTATGTTTGCAACACCGTTAACATCAGCGTTCATTGTTACCCCGTGCGTTTTACAAACGTATAGTCCCCTGTGTTTTCTACCGTTTCTGTGCACTTTCCCGCAGAGAGAACATGTTTTAGACGTGTATTTCTCCTCCTTTTTCCTCATCTTTATCCCGTAGTTTTCCACCGTTGTTCTTAGTCTTTCGTAGATGTAGTTAAAAGACCAGAAGTTGTTTATCATAGCGTTAGCTTTTCTACCTTTCTTTTTCTTTCTACTGTTCTCTCTTATGTTTTTTACGTCTCCTATAACGATTTCTGAAACTCCTTTTTCCCAGCAGTTTTTCACAAACCTCGCTATTATCGTGTTTATCAAATGTCTAAACCTTTTCTTCCTCTTCCTAAACAATTTTCTTAACCTTTTTGATGTTTTCCTTTTCCCGTTTTTCTCCATGTTGCTTTGATATTCTCCTATTTTTTCGTTCCAATACCACCAATCGCTTAAAACAGTACTACCAGAATATATCCCCGGTCTTTTTTCTCCTTCTATCCAACTGGTTATGATGTTTATGATCCCCAAGTCGACGTATGCCTTCTTTTTCTTGTCTCCTGTTGGTTGATGTAGCGGTTTTCTTTCTACCTCTACCGGCATATAAGCATACCATCGGCTTGAGAGGTCATCGTAACGTATCTCTAACCTTCCCTGCTTTTTCCCCTCCCACCTGTTCTTTCCTTTCCACCTAACTTTTAGCCCGAAGGGGAGTTTTAGATACTTCTCGGAAAGCTTATAACAGTTACACCTTATAAGAATCATTAAAACCCTTTTCCCCGTTTTCCTGTCTTTCCAGTAGCCTGGAGGAGAAACCTTTCTTATCTGCCTTGGGAGTTTTCCCTGCTTTTTCAACCTTAACAAAGCGAAGAAAGACTTCCAAGCCTCGTTGTTCTTCCTTGTTACTTGTTGAGCTGTAGCAGAGCCTATAACCTTCTTATACTTGTGGTAGGATTCGTCGGTGTTCCAGTCGAAGTTTCGCGAGAAAAAGGACTGTCTACGCTTATAGTTTATCTCGTTAAACATCCTTGCACAGTTATCGGCTAACTCGAACAGTCTTTGCTCCTGCTCCTTAATTGCTGGCTTTAACTTGAAGATGTTGGTCCTCTTCATCTCTATTTCCCCTTCTGCTCTTCAATGTATTTTTTAACAACTTCAAGAGTTACAGCCCCGACAGAGGATATAAACTTCGAGTGAGTCCACAAAGTTGGAAGACGCTTTCGTTTGACAGGATTCTCTACCCTCATATAAACAATATAAAACAAAATAACGTATACATTTTTTAATATATTTCAAATTTGTATATACTCCCACCCACCTCCCCTAATTCATCTCAACCCTGGAGGATTTGAGCTTTCTTAGCGACTTTTTGTAAGAAGAAAAGTTCTTGATTTTTTACTTCGTAGAATGTATCTTTTAAACTTAGTTGCAAAGGATTTCGCGTTCAATAATAGGTTTTTCAGAAACTCTTATCCAGAACCGTTTTCGTCCTGTTATAAGTTATTGTTACACTATTTTGTCTTTTGATTCTACTACTAAGCATTACAGTGAAGAATTCAATATTAAAGCCCTATTATCGGCTTTAATTCAGATTAGTAGTTTCAGAAAAGAGTAATAAGGCAGGAACAGTTCACTCAGCAGGTTTCTCATTCTTTTGATTTTAAGAATTCTTCTATCTTTTTTACAATCTCCATAAAAGCTTTTGCTGCTGGTGAATTTTTATGTTCAACTATGAAGGACAAGCCTTTATCAGAGTATTCGCATATTTCAGGGTCTATAGGGATTCTTCCCAGAAAAGGAACGTTCATATCCTCAGATATCTTTTGTCCTCCTCCTCTTTTGAAGATGTCGATCTCCTCGCCGCATTTTGGGCAGATGAAACCGCTCATATTCTCTATGATGCCTATGATAGGAATCTTCAGATGCTTAGCAAAAGTAACTGCCTTCTTGACAACAATTTGTGAAACTTCTGAAGGTATTGTAACTATTACCACGCCATCCATCTCTGGTAGGAGTTGCATAATGCTCAAGGGCTCATCACCAGTTCCTGGAGGAAGATCTATAAACAAAAAGTCCAGTTCACCCCAAAGAATATCCGATAAAAATTGGTTGATTGCCCTTGCCTTTAGGGGACCGCGCCAGATGACTGGTGTTTCTTCAGTTTGAAGCAGAAAGCCCATGGATACAACCTTGATGTCTAAGGGGCCTACCGCTGGAATTACTGTGCCCTGAGGCTCGGCTACAAGCCTCTCACCCTGTAAACCAATTATCTTAGGTACAGAGGGACCAGTTATGTCTGCATCAAGAATACCTACTCTATTATCATAACCGTGTACTGCAAAAGCCATGGCGAGGTTCACGGTTACGACACTTTTGCCAACACCTCCCTTCCCACTGATCACAGCGATCTTATGCTTCACTTTACTCATTCTATCCTTAACCTTTTTTAAGCGTTCATCCATAATTCGTCTTCTAACTTCATTTTCCAAGGAAATACCACCTGCTGATCGTGCTCTTTTGTTTGGTAAAAGAAATGATGTTCTTTGCCTTTATATTTCTAATGTTGTGCAAAGCATTGTAAGTAGAAGTTCTGTGAAGTTGCCCTTTGGATTTAGATTTCTAGGCTGTACTTTAACTGAGAAAATGGAGATGAAGAGGTGTAGGTTTTTCTTGCTGACTCTCTTTTAGGAGTCTAACTAGCGCCTTGAATCCTGCAACAGACCCTTCACCGTACTGATACGGGCATTGCCTCTCTCACGTACTCGCCTGTGCCGTAATTTACGACGTAGTAGTTCCGCTTCTCACCTAGATGCTGGTGAGCGATGAAGTCGTCAATGTTGACGTTAGAGATCTCTCCCACTAGCTCCACCAGCCCTTCCACGAACTATATATAAATAACTTTTGTCATTTTTCTAAATCTTCTTAATCTTTTAGTAAGGGCTTTTCATGATTTTTGTGGTGTAGGTTCTAGCCTGTTGGGGGAGGTGATTGGAGGGCTTATAGTTGTTTTTGCCACGGTTTTGGGTGGAAGAATTTTATATATGTAAAAGGAAAAATATTTATATTAGGATATCAAACCTATGATCGTTGACAAACGTAGTCGTCTGAACGGTCTCTCCTCATAAAATCCCTTTTTTTGTTTTGGTCATGGCGACTACGTTTAACTTCATTTAAGTATTGAAATTTTAACAGCTTAACAGTTATCTGGTCTAGGCTTGCTGGGCTAAGCTTTTTACTATTTCAACACCTTCTGAAGCGTCTTTTGCCCACGCGTCTAGATCTGGCTTGAGTTCTTCGAAGAATGTTCTTCTAACCAGCCAACCTCCTACTAGGATTTTGATTTTTTCCCTTAATCCTGCGGTTTTTAATGCTTGGTCGAGGTTCTTTATTTCTTCTATCATCGTTCTCATGCTTGCAGAGATGGCTAGGATGTCTGCTTTTGTTTCTTTGATTTTTTCCATGATTTGTTGGGGTGTTGCTGGTGATCTAAAGTTGTATACTTCGAAGCCTTCTGCACGGAATGCGGGTGCAAGGATGTCTTTAACGATGGCGTGTCCTTCTCCTTTTAGGCATGCGAGGATAATTTTTCCTACTGGTTTTTCAGATGGTTTAATGTTTTTGTTAAAGATGTTTAATACGTCATAGATAGTGATCAGGCATTCGGACCACTTTTTCACGTCTTCAGGGTTTTTGCTACTGAGCATGTTTCCTAGCCTGACTACTGTTCTCATTACTCCTTCAAGGAGTGCATCTTTTAGGTTTATTTGCTGTTCAACTAAGGCGTTGGCTATAAATTTTCCTTTTTCTCGGTTCCCTTCCATTATGGCGTCAAATAGTTCTTTAAATTCTGTCCTAGAAAACTCTTCATCTAACATTTTTTAACCTCTATCATGATTATTTCAGGCTTTTCTTCACTAATTTTAAAGTTTTAGAGAAGTGATATTAACGCTTATTAAAAGTTTTATAAATGACATTACTTCCGAAAGTAGGCTGAGGCTTCGTGAATGCCCCCATGGGGGGTACATTCAGATTTAGGCGCATAGGAGTTCGTATCAAGCGGATCACAGTTTAAGAAAATTGTATCCATACTGAATATTACTAAAATCAGACCAACTGACAAATTAAAATCGAAAATTTTTGCTTTTGGATCTACTGAATGAAGGAAAAAGTTGCTTTTCCGTTTCAAAAGTCGATAGAGCTCATCCTAGCAGTAAGAAGTAGGTTTTTGGAGTTGTTTTAGATGGCAGGAGGAGTGTTATGGGTTTAACCGTTTTTTTAATACGTTCTTGCTGTTGGGACGGGTTTCCGTTTTGTTTTTCTGTGTGGAGACCTGTTTTTGTTTTTTGTTGTCTTGCTTAAAGTGTGTTTGTTCGGTGTTTCTTTTAAGGGTAGCTAAATGGGATTCTGGTGGTTTTAGCTGGTTGAATTCGTGTTTTTCTTGATCTTTATACTTTTGTTGTTTTTTCTCTTTTTATTTTCCTTTGTTTTCTTTTTTCCTATGGAGACCTGTTTATTAGCTTTTTTTGCTTATTTTTTGGGGACTTTTTGTTTATTAAATGTTTTCTGCTTTTGTTTTTTGTTATCTCTTTGGAAACCTTTTATTTTAATTTGTTTTTACTTAGTTGATCCTGAAATTAAAAAATAACGGTGTAAAGAACGTTTATTAGGAAGGACGATCCGCGAATTAATTCTTCTTTCGAAATAAAAAGAGGTGTAAAGAAAAAAATTAAATGAGGGTTTTTAGGTGTAAAAACAATTATACGCCTATAATTAATCGTTTTTTCAAATGAGGTATTAATCCGCCATCTTTTATGATTTCAAGCAAAAATGGGGGGAGTTTTGAACCTTGTAAAGTGATGGCTTGTTTTAGTAGTTTTATTTTTCCTGTTTCTGGTTCTATCTCGATCTCTTCTCCTTCCTCGATTTTATCGCATGCTTCTTTGCATTCTATTGCGGGTATTCCTAGGTTTATCGTGTTTCTAAAAAAGATCCTTGCAAAAGTTTTCGCCACGATCGCGCTTACTCCTAAAGCCCTTAAGACTGCTGGTGCTTGTTCTCTGCTTGAACCGCAACCAAAATTTCTTCCAGCTATTATGATGCCACTCTTCTCAAACTCTTTAGAGAAGCTTGGCCTTATTGGTTCCATAGCTTTTTCTTTTGCCTCTTCTATGGGTAAGATAAGGTAGCGTGCAGGAATAATTATGTCAGTGTCTATGTTATCGCCAAATTTCCAAACCTTTCCATGTATAACCGCCATTTTCAAAACCCCGCTTATAATTATTATTCAACCTTTTTTTTGTTTATTTTTTTAATCTTCTTGGATCTGTTATTTTTCCGGTTATGGCAGAGACTGCTACAGTTTCTGGAGAGGCTAAATATACTTTTGAATCTTTATGCCCCATTCTAGCTCGAAAGTTTCTGTTATGGCTACCGATACATACTTCGTCTTTCCAAAGCGTTCCTTGTCCTCCAAAACAGGCAGAACAGCTGGGATTACAAACAGTGACTCCTGCTTCGAGAAAAACGTTTATGAATCCAGCTTTCAAAGCTTGTTGGTACACTTTTCTTGAGGCTGGAGCGATTAAAAAACGAATATCTGGGTTCACCTTTTTTCCCTTTAATATTTTGGCAACTACTTCCAGATCTTCCAGCCTACCGTTTGTGCAAGATCCTGCAAAAGCTTGGTTTATCTCTATCCCTTCCACTTCTGCTACCGGCTTAACATTGTCAACCGACCAAGGACATGCGATTTTTGGTTCAATTTCTTGAAGGTTTATGGGGATAAAATCGCAATATTCTGCATCCAGATCGCTTTCAAAAAATTCTCCCCCGTCTTCTTTCCCCCGCTCTTTAAGGAATTTTTGAGTAATTTCATCTGGTTCAAATATGCCGACCTTTGCCCCTGCTTCGATGGCCATGTTACACATCGTAAATCTGCCTGCATTTGTTATGGTTTTAGCGCTTTTTCCACTGAACTGTAATGCTTTATAAGTTGCTCCGTCTGCCCCTAAGTCGCCGATTATTTTTAAAATCACATCTTTTGGATAAACATGTTCTTTTAACGTCCCTGAAAGCTCTATGTTTATAGTTTCAGGCACTTTAAACCAAAGTTCTCCCGTAGCCATTGCTGCTGCTCCGTCTGTGGACCCTATGCCTGTAGCAAAAGCTCCTATACCTCCATAAGTGCATGTATGTGAATCTGTACCTATTACCACGTCTCCTGGTACTACAAATTTTTCAATCATTACTTGGTGGCAAACCCCTTCTTGATCAAGAAGATGAGTCCCGTTTTTTTTAGCAAAAGCTCTGAGCAAACTGTGAACCCTTGCCGCATTCTCTGTAGTAGCAGGAACAAAATGGTCTAAAATAACTGCAACTCTTTCTCTGTCCCAAACCTCTGTTCCAAGCTCTTCAAAAGCTTTTACAGTAAGTTCTCCAACGGCATCATTTGTCATGAGAAATGAGATTTTAGCATTAACTATTTCTCCTGCAGAAACGTTTTCTTTACCCGAAGCTCTTCCCAATATTTTTTCCACTATCGTTTTTCCCAAAAAAGACCACCAACTACTTTCCTACAAGATAAAATGAAAGAAAAAAAAGACTGGGGATGAAAAATTAGTAAAAACCTTTTTTAAACCTTTATTTTCCCCGCTATTTCTCTTATTTTGCTCCTGTTTTTCCTTTGCGTGTAAGGATTAACCTGTTTACAGCGTCAATAACTGCTTCTATTCCTGCCAGAACTATATCTTCTCTTACAGCTCTCGAAGAAACAACGTTACGCTCGTCATCCTCAATATCTACGGTAACCTCGCCTAAAGCTTCAGTACCTTTACCTATACTCCGCAATTCAAAACCAGTCAAATCGAAGTTCACAAGATCTTTTGCCACCATCTTCACGGCCCTTACACTGGCATCAATAGGTCCTACTCCAAAATTCGTGTAAGTTTTAACATCACTGTTAACCTTCAACCTGACAACGGCAAAAGGTTGCACCTTATTTCCTGAAACAACTGTAACGTCGATGAGCTCCAAAGATTTTTCTTCGCTGGGTATTTCTCCAATTAAAGCCCTAGCAACGCCTTCAAGGTCGGCATCGCTCACCTTTATGCCTTTGTCTCCAAGTTCTTTTACGCGATAAATTATCTCATCCAACTGGTTTTCCGTGGGATAGATCCCCATACTTTCAAGAATCGCCTTAACACCATGTTTTCCTGCATGTTTACCTGCAACAAACTTTCTTCGAGCCCCCACCATTTCTGGAGCGATTGGTTCGTAAGTTTTGGGAGATACTAAGACACCGTGGGAATGTATACCCGATTCGTGAGCAAAAGCGTTAGCGCCAACTATTGCCTTGTTAGGAGCTATAGGTACACGCATTAACCGCATAACAAGTTGAGATGTTTTGTATATTTCTTCCGTCCTTATACCTGTCTGTATACCGTAGTGGACTTGAAGCGCCAAGGCTACCTCTTCTAACGAAGCGTTTCCAGCCCTCTCCCCTATCCCATTAACGCACACATGAACTTGTTCTGCTCCTGCTTCAACAGAAGCCAGACTATTAGCTACCGCTAAACCGAAATCATCATGGCAGTGTACAGCTACTGGAACATTTACAGCGCTTTTAACTTCTCGAACTATGTGAAACATTGTTCTTGGGATAGCAACCCCAACTGTGTCTGGGATATCCACAACGTCCGCTCCTGCTTCAACAGCGCTTGCAAAAACCTTCTTCAAGAACTCTATATCGCTTCGAGTAGCATCTTCTGCAGAAAATTCCGACTTTAACCCATGATCCTTCACGTACTCAACGCCGGAAACAGCGTGTTCAATCACTTCTTCTGGCGTCATCTTCAACTTTTTTTCCATGTGTAAAGCACTTGTAGCAATAAAAGTGTGCACTCTGTCCACGTTACAAGATATTACTGCATCAATATCTGCCTTGTTGGACCTTGCTAAACCACAAATTTCGCTATTCAAACCTTCTTTCGTGATAGATTTTATTGCCTGCCTTTCGCCCTCGCTTGCTATGGGGAAACCTGCCTCGATAACGTCTACTCCCAGCATGTCAAGCTGATGAGCAATTTCAGTCTTCTCTTCTGGGCGTAGAGCGCACCCAGGCATTTGCTCCCCGTCCCTCAAAGTGGTATCAAAAATAGCAACATAGGCTGGCAGGCTAACCTTAGGTTCTGAGAAGAACACGATCCCGCCATACCAAATCTTTCCACCTCTTAAGATTAAAAGACAATTAGAAGAAACGCTTCAAACCTTTAAAAACATTTTGCAAAACTTCTACAAAAACTTCCCTAAAGCTTTTAGGTTTCATTTACTGTTCTCTTGGGAGACAACTTAACTACCTCGTACTCGCAAAAAGGATCACCTTTCAAAATGCATTTTTTCTCTTTTACTCTTACCTTATTGCCAAAAAAATAGAACCCCGCACCTTTTACAATGCCTTTAACAAGCGCTTTAAACCCTTCAAGACCTTCCTTGTATTCGCCTGCAAAGTCTGTAGGATTTTTGCGTAAAGTAAATTTGTTTTTTCTGAATTCAACAAGCTCAATAAAGCCCCAACCCCGAACAGGCAAGCTTTTAAGATAGTATTCTAAAAGCTTTTCTCCTTTTAAATGGGTATTTACCTCCAAAATTTTTAGGTAACGAATCATAGCCTCTACTAATATCTCCTCAACTTTCTTGTTATTCATATTTTCCAAAAGTTCTAAAACAAGGCGACGTGTTATCAAAACACTTGGTGCGCCATAAACCTTTAATTCGTCAGTATCTTCGTCGAATTTTATAGTCTCTTTAAAAGCCTCGAATTCTTGGATAATGGACTCCCTGATAAAGAAACCTTTTTCTGGTAAAGATGTGTAAGTTAGGGGTTTGTTTAACCATGCGGGTAGAGGCGACTTTAAAACCATTATCCTCTTCTCTGAAACCCCTTTAAATTCTTCAATGGAGAGGTTTATCACGACTTCGCTCCTGTTTTTTAACATGCCCAAAGTACTTTCATTCACAGTGGATGGATCCAAAACAAAAATAGTGCATCCCAAAGGCCTATATTTCGTAGCTATTAAATAAGCAAGTCTTAAAGCTTCTCTCTCACCACACCAATGAGCCACCGTAGTAAGGGAAAAAACAACGCCCAAATAACCCCTATTATCTCCTAATTTTTGTAGTAATATTTGCCAAATATTATCAAAGTAGTCCGTGATATAAGTGTAGTCTGTCGGTCTTTTACAAAAATATTTCTCAGGCTCATAAAACTCTTCTAAACTAAAGGCATGGGTGAAAAAATCGGCCAAAATGAGTTTTTCTTCATTCTTCTCAAACTTTTTAATGTCCCGCCCAAAGCTCTTCATTTTATGCCTAACTTCTGAAGGAGGGTGATCGAAAACATAAAGCACTCCCTGTCCCCCCTGTTTAAGGTGAAAATACAAGATTTCAAAGGCTAACGTTTCAGGCTCTGTCCCCGTCTCTCCAAGCAAAAGAACAGAACAGCTATGCGGAATACCTCCTCCCAAAATCTTATCAAGTTCTTTTATACCCGTTGAATAAACTTTCATAGGTTTTCCCCTAAAAAATCTTCCACGGCAAGTATGGAAGGTTTCTTAAACTCTTGTTATTTATCGTTTTATGAATATCGCCTCTTTAAAGTTATTTAAGAAAGCTCAAGATTCGCCTCTAAAGCATCTCTTCTTTAACAACTTTAATGGTTTTCTCTCATTTTTTTCATGAAATGAAGCTTAAATTTTTATTTAAGTATTATTGATTTATATATGATATTTTATCATTAATAGAATGGTTTCTCTAATTTTTTAT
>JAEOSI010000121.1 GCA_016840425.1 Candidatus Wukongarchaeum yapensis | reverse complement strand
AAACGATCATTATAAAGACCCGTTAAGTTTTACTGTTCGTCAGCTTAAAGTTCCTATGCAGGTTGTAACAAGCGCTCATTCACCCACTTTCTTTTTTATAATAGGGGTTTTTTTGTTGGTTTTAGACTTGTTAGTTTTAGAGCATTTTTCTGGCGGTGGTGTAGCGAAGACAGAAAGTCTTCCTTTTGATATTCTATGCGAAGGATTTGCTATGCTTAGAGCTTGTGTTGATGGTTTCTCCAAGTGCGAAGGAGTTTTTGTGACCACCACCCTTGATGACAGAATCAAAGATTATTACCCCTTGTTTAACACAAAATCTGTTGAACTCCTCAAAGGAGGGCTACTTCAAAATTTCTTAGATCGTGTTATAAGTGATTTTGATGCCTGCTTAGTCATCGCCCCTGAAAGTGACGGTATCTTGGAAAATTATTCCTCCATTGTAGCGCATAAGGCTGTCTTACTTGCCCCCTCCCCCTTTGCTGTCAATTTTGCTTCAAACAAGCTCAAAGTGAACGGCTTAACAGAAAAGCTGGGAATAAAAATCCCTCCCACAGTTGTTGTTAATCGTAACGATGATTTTGACAAGGTACTAAACCCCATTAAAGCACTAGGCACACCCCTCGTAGTAAAGCCTGTAGATGGTTGCGGCTGTGAAGGCTTATCTTTCATCAAAAATTTTAATACCGAGATAATAAAGAAGGCTGTGGAAAAAGCTTTTAATTCAAGCAAAAAAATTAGATCTGAAATTATCGTTCAAAAATGGATCGAAGGTGTTCCCGCCAGCGTCTCCCTCATATCCAATGGATTGAGCTCTATACCCTTGTGTTTAAACTACCAAAACATCGATATTTCTGAAGATCCTTTCCTTGTATCTTATTCTGGAGGACATTGTCCTCTCATTCATGAAAAGAAAAAAGAAGCTTTCAAGATTTCTCAAAAACTTTTATCAAAAATCAGAGGTATCCGCGGATACGTGGGCATTGATATTGTTCTTACAGGTGAAGACGTCTTTTTAATTGAAGTAAATCCCCGGATAACAACCTCATTTTTAGGACTTTACGCCCTCCTAGGTCCAAAACTAACCCAGATCATCCTTGACACCGTACTAAAACAAGAAACCCCCAAAATTCCCCCAACCAATTCTTTCGCAATATTTAAGAAAGTATTATTTCACGATCCAAAACTTGAAAATAAACACTTTATCCAAACAGATCCTAGAAAAGGCATAATAACCCCCCTTTTTCCCCTAAAAGATAAAACCTACCAAGCATTCATAATAACCACAGGTAAAACCCTCAAAGAAACAGAAGATTCTCTTAAAACCCTCCTCTAAAACAACACAAAAAACCCAAACTATCTCCACCCTCTTCCAGCTTCCCAAGAGAAAAGTTCTTTTAAACGAACTAATTCCTCCAGACAGATGACAAAGGTTTGATTTCTACTATACAACATAACCTCCTCCACTGGAAAACCTTCGACAGTCAGAAAAAAGGAGACGAGGTGAGTATTCTATCCAACTCTGAAATCCTAAACTATAAAATGTTAAATTCAAATATAATATGAAAGTATAAATAATTTGAAATTGTAATATTGTTTAGAAGTTAACTCAAGATGAACTTGTAAAGGGTCTTTGGTGGGGTGTTTGTGAGAGCTTTTGAACCTTTTAAAAAGCTGGTCGATAGAATAAAAGAATTGATGTCTTCTAAACCCTCTAAAGTAAGCCAGCCGGTAAGCCGGGTAATCTACTTGAGCAACCTACTAAAACGTTTAAACAGGTTTGGCAAGTTTAAATGCAGCATTATAGCAGCAGAAAACGGTTTGCTTATGGCGGAAGCAGGAGACGGGGTTGGAGATGAATTCGCAGGCGCTTTGGCCGCTATGTCTTCTCTAGGTTATGAAACTGCCCTAAGAGTGGGCGCCTTTCTATCAATGGGCGAACTGGAAAACATAAAAATAAACACAGAAGGCAGCATCTTAATCCTTAAACCTATCAAAATTCCCCCCGATGTTTTTCTTTTAGGAGTGCTTTCTACTTCCTTTCCTAAATCTCGTCAAAAACACATCAAAAAGCTTCTTCGAATAGCAGGAGAAAGAATTGAAAAAGCGTTCATCTCCCCTGAAAGTCTCACTTAATTTTATTTCAAAAAATTGTTATCAAAATCTCATATTTTTTCTTAAAATACACAAAAATGATAAATAATCTCGCTTCCATTTAAAAATTAAGGAAATCATTTTACTCTAAAAATGAAAGATTTAACAACTTCAAAGGGGTTGATATTGGTGTCCGCAACAAGGACAAAAAAATTGGTAGATTTACTAACTGAGCTGGAAAGACGGAGCGAGATTCGGGCCAGTGCTATCGTTTCTAAAGAAGGCTTAATGATGGCAAGCGAACTGCCAAAAGATATTGACGAAGACGCTATTTCTGCCATGTCCGCCGGTATGCTCTCCCTAGGTACAAGAGTAGGTAGCATACTAAAGTGTGGCGAGGTAGAACAAGTCATAATCAAAGGAAAAGAAGGAGTCACCGTCACCGTGGATGCAGGACCTGAAGCTGTTTTGATCGCTATCGCCCCAGCAGATGCAAAACTAGGCATGATCTTTTTCGATATAAAAATGACTGTCGATGGTGTAAAAGAAATTCTAGCAACTTAAAACCAGCACCAGAGGCCGACTTTTGATGGGGGCGAAAAACCTAAATTTTATCTCCACGTTTTCACTCCTTCTCATTAGGGGATTAGTAAACTTTTTCGATCCAAAAGTAGGCTATGTCCCCTCGTTAAAAATCGGTAAGAAGCTTCAACAAAGAAATTATTCAGAAGACGAGATTAAGGGAAAACTTGCATCAAACATTTGCATATACTGGATATCATAGGGGTTTTTTAATGAATAATTCAAACAAACTCAAAGAAAAAAAGGAAAAATCCGAAGAGGAACCCCTTTCAAGGACGGCAATTCTCAACAAAATTCTAGAAGAACTTAACAGAGTAGGGAAATTTTCAGCCAGTATATTAGCCGCTGAAAGCGGTCTTATTATGGCAGAAGCAGGAAGTGAAAACGGCAAAGAAACCGTAACAATGGCCGCCATGTCCTCTCTTGCTCACGCTACTGCCTCCAGAATACAAGATCTACTAAAAATGGGTAAACTAAAAGATATAGTTATTCAAGCCAAAGAAAACAATGTGATTTTTAAAACAATAAGAGTAGACGATCACACTTTCATACTAGGAATTCTTGCTCCTAAATACGTAAAAATTAGTGAAAACCTTCTTAGAAAAGCAGTAAATGAAATAACGAAAACATTCGTTTAAAAAACCGCAAACAGGGGAAATCTCATTCATTCTCCTTCTCCCCTAATTCCTTCAACCTCTACCTCTTATTTTTACATTTTTTGCAAGTTTTTTCATCAAAAGTGTCATACTAAGATTTACTTCTATTGGAACTCCAACCTCTTCTCCTTTTAAAGCAATAAAACCGTTTAAAAAGCCTATTTCCAAACTCTATAGTTAAACCGCTCCTATCTACTGCTTCCATGTGCGGTTTTCTTCCAACAAGATTAACCACAGCTTTTCCTTCATGTTTAATTATTCCCCCCAAGCATAGACCCTCCCGCCCCTGCGCCAAAAATCGTAACATTAAGAGACACCATTTTTAGACCCTTCCTTCTTTTTCCTAGTTTTACCTCACAAAAACCCACAGAACCCAGTTATTTTATACGGGTTTCGATGAAAAAGTTTTTCAAAGTTTTTAAAAGATTATTTTTCTTAAACAACTTAAAGGAGTTAAAAATCTCAAAAAATAATGTTACGACTACTTAATATTTGTTGAAAAGGCTTTGAAACGAAAAGGTTTGGGAAAAAATGAGTCTGAAAAATATTGACGCAATCATGCTCACTTCTCCCCTTTGCTTAGATGATGTTGTAAGGTGTTTAGCGGGCATAAAATGTTCCGAAATACAAGCTTATTTCCACGTCCTTACCGGCATAAAAACCGCAGAAGAACTTGCAAAAAAAATCGACAGAAACCGCAGCACAGCGCAAAGAATACTGATGAACCTCCTAGCCCAAGGCTTTGTTAAAAGACAAACCCTAACAAAAAAAGGTCCAGGATATGTCTACGAGTACACAGCAATCCCACTAGAAGAAATTAAAGAGATGTTAAAAGAAAGACTTGAACAGTTACACTCGCGCCTAAAACATTTTATAGAAAAAGAATGGGACGAACAAGTCAAAAAAGTTGAAAAAGAACTCTCAGAAAAATAGATAAAAACAAAGAACGCTAAAAAACCAAATAAAAAAACTCCTATCCAACTTTTACGAAGATAAGATTAAGTTTCTATCCAGACGGACGGGAAAACTCCATTCAAAAGATCGGGGATGAGAACTAGCAAACCTTAACAAACCTTAAATATCCCAGTCTTCTATATTCCCCAGATAAACAGTGAACTTTCAGCGATTCAACAAACGAGACGAGAAACCCTCTACAATAATCAGAAACGTTTCCCACAATTAAACCCCCTTTACTTGACTTTCCGTCTTAATTTAAAACTTATAGGTGGTTCAAACGGAAACAAATACCGAATCAAACCTTCGTGAAATATACGATTTCGTCCCTACCCGCGTAATTTTATTTACAGCAAAACATTGTGTTCACTGCAAAAAAGCTAAAGAAGAACTAGACAGATCTTTAACCCAACTTGGAGATCTTTCAGGCATGTTCCATATCTCCATTTTAGACGTTGAAGAAGAAGAACACTTAGGAGCATACTACAATGTTACTAACCTGCCTGCCCTCGTCGTAGGCGACATAGTGGTAGATCAAGGCCCTATGGAAGCTGGAGTCATAAGCAGCCACTTGTGGAAGAACATAATAAGCTCTTCAACTGAAAGAATAATAGCCCCTGACGGCTTAACTAGAGAAATACTAGTCGATACAAGCATCAACCTACTCCAAAGCGTAGGAGAAGAAGGAAAAAGAATAAGACCAAACATGGGAGATTACGTGCACTGCAGCCACCTCCAACTACGCTCCCTTTCCATTCTCGCCTTAGACGAGATAGCCGGAAGCCTCCTCTACAACCTCGGAAAAGCCATAGGGAAAGTAGGAGGCTACAGCGGCTGGGTCTTTGCCCTCAACCCCTCCCTCCTAAAGGCAGTTAACAGGTCAGAATATTTCACAGAGGGAGTGAGGGGCGTTGAACGCCTATATGACCATGATATGGCCCTAGGCCTTTATAGCGCCAGAGACGCACGACTAGTGCATTTAGAAGAAGATAACGCTCTTTTAAGGATCAATGAAAGCGCTCTATCCACAGGAGTCCCTGCTGTAGGAGAAAGTCTTTGCCACTACGAAGCAGGAAAAATAGCAGGACTTTTAGAAGCTATAACCAGCGAAGAAACCGTGGTTTTTGAAAGTAGCTGCTGGGGCATGGGAGACCGCTCTTGCCAATTTGAAATAATGCCAAAAGAAAAATACGAACGCTTAAAAGAAGACAAAGCAAAAAAAGAAGCCGCTAAACCAGAAGAAGACGAAGAAGAAAAAAAAGAAGAAGAAGAACAACAACTAAGATATCTCGCACGACCAGAAATCTTTACAACCCTTTTAAAAACTATACTAAGAAACATAAACGTCAGTGTTTTAGAAGGAAGAGAAATCAGATCAGGCGTCATGGACAACGTTCACATAACCACGCTTCAACAACAGTTCACCGTCCTAAAATTAGCCGACCCAATAGACGGTGCCTTAATGTATGCCGCAGGTAAAAAAGTGGGAGACTTGATACAGAAAACCGAGTTCAGAACAGTTAAAAACACCCCCTCTCCTAACGAATCTATAACACTTATAGAAAGACTCTTTAACAGTCCTTTATTCCTCCTCAGCGGAGACCACTTAAAATGTGAAGGCACAGCCAAGAAAGACGAGATAACGTTTAAAGTTTTTGAATGCGCCGACGCTTCCGGCATTTCCAATGTAGGACTCCCACTGTGCGATTACAAAGCCGGCGTCTTAGCAGGCATCATAGAAAAATTAACCAAAAAACACGTAACCGCTCAAGAGGTAAAATGCCCTGGCCTAGGCGACAAACACTGTGAATTCAGTTTAACCTTAGACTGAATATTTCTCCTTTTAATTAACAAAATAGCATTTTTATAGTCTATTACTCAATGATCAAGCGATTCTTCTATTTTCTTCAAGCGTTCCTCAATTTTGTCCAGCCTGCGAATGAGGGAGTACCTTTGAATTAGCTGTTGAGAATGCCGTTTTAAATCCATGAAAGACTGACCTTTTCCTGGGAATATTCCCCTTCTTCTTAAATCTCCTATCCTACGCCCCAAATCTTCAACGCTTAGATCAAGATGCTGAGCGGCTTCTTTGAAACTTTCAGCCGCAGTTATTCTTTCTATTAACCTCCAATCTTCTTCTTTAATTGCTTCCCAAAGAGGAAGAGGGAAAAAACCATACTCGTTCAAGACATCTTGAACAGCAGATCTCACAACCACTTCCAGTTCTTCAGGCTCTAAAAGGACATAATATTGACTGAATGGAATCATCTTTACATCGAGCTTTTTAGCTACCGCTTCTGCAGCCTCGTTGGCAAAACCCTTACAGACAAGCATAGGCTTTAACCCTAAAACCTCACTATCAGCAAAGACTTGACGAATGTCTGAAACCCCCGCCTGACCAGCCTTAACCTCCACACAGTACTTTTGTCCTTCCTGGCTGAGGGCTATCATATCAACTTCAAACGCCTCAGCCTCACCCACATTTACTATCCTGTTAGTTTCAAGAATTTCATAGCCTAATCTTTCCAAGATGCCAAGAGCAATCCTCTCACTGCTTCTTCCCTTTACACCAGGCTTAGGCACTTTAAACCATCACCATGAGACCAATCCATTCCTAAAATGTAAGCTTCTTCCTTTCTATATCTAAGGAGCCTTATAAGTCCTTTATCTTTTATTATTCAGCTTCAAGTACCTCCCTATCTCTATTTTTAAAGAAAAACAAACTTGGAGAAACTGGGTTGTGGTTGGATTTTTCGTGCGAAAAATTTATATAGGCTACTATACATATTTTTTTCTACATATATAGAAAACTACATATAAAGATAACTACACGATAAAAAACCCC
>JAEOSI010000120.1 GCA_016840425.1 Candidatus Wukongarchaeum yapensis | reverse complement strand
ACTGTCTACTGCGAAATCTTTCTCCCAGTTATCCTCTTTCTTATCGACCTTTTTTGCCTTTTCATCATTCAAATTATAAAACCTCTAAAAAATCCCTATAAAACTTAAACTCTTTACGCGCGCAGATATACTTAAACATAATAACAAACTAAAACTAATAATAATTAATTGTATTTATAAAGATCCGCTCAGTTTATTAGTTTTTTTATTTTTCCTTCATAGAAATAGCGGCATGAAAGGAAAATTTGCGAGGGATCCTTTTATGATATTATTCAAGAAAAAAGAGGAAAAAAAGCATAGTGAAGAGAAAGAAAAAGAGAGAAAGGAGAAAGAGAAAGAAAAAGAGAGAAAGGAGAAAGAAAAGCGTAGCGAGGAGAAAAAGAAAAGAAAAAAAGAAGAAGAGTTAACTTTAAAAGTAAAAAATTATATGGAGCGCTTTTTTGAGACTGAAAACTATATTCTTTTCTCCATACTTACTGGCTTTGCCTTTCTTGCATTGTTTTTCTTATTAGCCTTTGATCTCGACATTTTTTATGATTTAACCGCTTTAGGCTTTGCATCAGTTCAATTTCTTGCAGGATTAGGTCTTTTTGTAGCGTATGGTTTAGTAGGCGTTTTCTTAGCAAGAAGGCTTAAGGAGAAATTGCGTGGAACGGAAAAACTCCACCTTTGGCGCCTTGTAGTCATCGGGCCATCCTACGTGATCGCGGGTATCGCTGTTTATAACATCCTCAAAACAATTATAAAAGGACCCTCTGAACTTCTGTTCTTTGCATTCCTTCCGGAAATTATAGCCTCCTTCCTTAAACTTATCATACTTTTAGGTCTTCTTGCTCAAATATACCTGATACCCGTATATAAGGGTGAAATGGCGCTAGAAAAAGCCCCAACTCTCAAAGAGAAAATCTCAGGATCTTTTAAAAGGAAGGGCAAAGGTATGACCATTTGGTGGAAAAAACACGTAACAAAAGACTATGGAGGAATCGTTGAACGCGACCTAGACGCCCTCTCAAAATATTTTGCAAAAATCCAAACACGCCTTGCAATAATCATGCTAATCCCGATAGGTATAGCGATGATAGCCATTACTCCCCTCGCGGCTCTTGCCATAGTTCTCGCTTTAAGAGCGAACTTTTCTCAAAAAGACTTCACTCAAAAAGAATCATATGCCTTCATGGCGGTAATCATCGCCTTTGCTATCGCATCCGTTGCAGTATACCTAATCTTTGGAGACATTCAAGACGTATATCCTGAAGCATACTTAATCTCTTACTCGCTAGGTATCCTCACAGGATTTGCCTTATTCATAAGGCAACTTGAACTCTCCTGGGATTAATCAAGAAAAAGAAGGGATATAAAAAAACCTAAAAACTAAACAGTTCTACAATAGGTTTAACTCTCCCATATCCAAACCCTCTAAAGCCTCTCCCTCAAGCCTCTCCCCTTCTCCATCCCTCTTAAAAACAGCAATTATCCTCCCGCCTTTTACCCAAACCCCCTAGCTTTAGACTTTCTTTCACACATAGTTACCACTTTAGCGTTCTTAACAAGCAAATCACACTCCTCAACCTTCACAACCAAACACAACACCTTAAAACACTGAAAAACTTGTTTTTCAAAACCTTCCAGTTTTATAAAAATATATACTAACAAAATATTTAGCCAAAAACAAAATAATGATAAAAAATCACAAACCATAAAAAAGAATTATTAATCATTTACATGCTGACCAAAGATGAAATTAATTAGACTAAAATCTGTAGCATATGAAGCAATAAGGTCTGAGCTTTGTTCACCAAATGGTTATATGCAAGATCCATTTTACTGGTTTACACCAAATAGCGAAATTATAGTTGATCTCATTTCTGGTACTATAACTCCAAACATGCAAGGTGATGACGTAGAAAAGTATTACGAGGCTATCTCAAAGTGGTTTCACGAAGTATTACCTAATGAAGGAATTCCGATAGAAGTTATAGAAAAAGCTATTATTGTAATCTCTCCTAAAAGAAAAAAGTGCATCATTCAAGCCCAAGGAAGAGAATTTACAAGCGAATATGTTTATTAAACTAAGGAATTTATTCACCAGTTCGGAGGCTTGTTTTTAGTGACTGTTTTACTCCATTTAGAGGACAGTTATTTGCGTAAATTTGAGGCAAAGATTGTTGAAACTTCTCCACCCCTCTTGATTTTAGATAAAACAGCTTTTTATCCCAGGGGAGGTGGACAAGAAAGCGATCGTGGGACATTGGAAATAGGTAGTGAAAGGTTCAAGTTGGTTGATTGTTTTAAAAAAGGTTCTGAAGTATTTCACAAAATTGAAGGGAAAAATATCTCCCTCCTAAAACAGAGACAAATAGTTGTAGGGAAAATTGATTGGAGTCGACGTTACAAAATGATGCGTTATCATACTGCACAGCATCTAATTTCTGCCATAGCTTTAGATGTTTGGGGAGCGGTTACTGCGGGAAACCAAATACACGAGAACCGTTCTCGGATCGATTTTTTAATGCAGGGTGGAAACCCTATAGATTTTGAGGAACTTTTCAAAATTTCAAACGAAGAAATGGCTAAAAAGCGTCCTGTAAACGTTTTCTTTCTTGATAGAGAGGAGGCTGAAAATACTTTAAACGCTGAACGTTGCCGCCTTGATAAACTTCCTAAAAATATTAATAGGGTAAGAATAATTGAGATAGAAGGATTGGATAAATGTGCGTGCGGCGGAACCCACGTAGCTAACACTTCAGAGATAGGCAAGATGCGTTTGGTTAAAAAGGTGAATAAAGGAAAAGGAATAAGGCGAATAGAATTTGTGGTTGAATAATACTCAAGTTTTAAAAATAAGAAAGAAATAAAAAATTCTTAAATTAAAAACTATTGAAAGAAACTTAATATAAAGTTTTTACGGCTAGGTGTTTTGGTTGTATTTAGGTCGTGCTGAATTTGTTATTATTCGAGAAGAGACAGGAGAAATAGCTTTAGAAGGTCTCAGCAACTTCTTATACGCAGTAAGGCCCGATAACCCGCTAAGAACCCACATAGTTATGACTGCAGTAAAAGAAAGACTTCTTGAGGGAGAAGAAATCACACTAACTAAATCACTACGTGTTTTTGTGGTAGATGAATCTGTAGCCCCTATCGAAGATTTTCACGCCCAATATTTAAGAATTGTAGGCTTTGTGTCAGGAATTAAGCAAGTCAAGCTCTGGGACGGAACAGTTGAACTAGTCTTTGAACCTTCTAAGATAACATGGCGCTGGGAGAATATCAAAGGAGAACACTCAGAATGGACAAAATATAAGGATGAGGTAGGATCCCTCCTTTTTGATATCTCTGTAGGACCTCAAAAATCTTTAAGTTTGTATCAGTTAATTCAGGCAGCAAGAAGCTATGAAGAGGAATCTCTAAAGTTGACCATGATTGATGAAAAAGCAAAAATGATAGAACTTGAAGAAGGTCTAGGAACCGACGTTTTTCCCTTCATTTGCAGCTGTACCTTTAGAAAACTTGAAGAAAGAAAGTTTCGCCGTTGTCCGAGGTGTTTAGCCAAATTCGATGAGGAATGTGTAGAACTGGTCTATGAAGACGGATATTGCATTGTATGCGGCGCTCCAGTAAAAAGAGAAAAATAAACCCCATCGAAAGAGTAGTAACGCTAAATACCAATAGTGAACTACCCCGTCCTTACTGCCGGAGCTTCCGTACATGTCAGATGAGATTCGCCCCATTTGACTACGTTGCTCGAGTTCACGTGGGAATTACAGTTAGGAACGTTTTTTCAAACGATCCATACTGATACGTTTTAAGGATGTTTACAACTCTGATCATATCGGGGGATTTTTGTAAACGCACTTTATGCAGTTGAAACTTCTTCTTTTTATTGAGCGGTTTTTTCTCTTAATCTTCATCGGAGGGAAAATATGTCTTACTGGTGTATTTTTTTTCGCTGATCTTCCTTAAAACGATGCCTACTCTTCAGGGTTTGCGCTCTAAGAGCGAGGTCAGCGTCCCATAGCTCCATGGGTCGAGCTTCTTTATCCTATTCTAAGGCATTTTTCATCCTCTCCCTCACTGAAGAGATTTTCTTGCGACATGAAGATAAAAGCAGGAAGAGGATGAAGACAAGAATCTCCCTATTTTTAAAGCTTTGAATAGTTAATCCGATTAATTTTATACAGTTATCCTATTATTTTTTGCTCATAATTTTCTAAGTAATAGATTATTTTAAATTGTTTTAAGATACAGGTTTTAATTGGAAAATGTTTTGAAAGTGATTCAAAGTTTGAGTATAAAGCATTTTTTTAGGTAGGAAATTTATGGTTAAACTGCCTTCTTCATCTCCTCAAAGGTGTGTTTTGTGTAAAGGTTCACGCATGTTATGTGGGCGTTCAAAATGCCCACTTCTAACGCGTTGGAACGCCCTTTTACCCTTCTACAAAAAAGAGTTAAATGAAGACATATTCGGCAGCACTCCTCCATCATTTTTTGTCGGAAGGTTCAATTATCCCAGAGTTTACGCTGGTCCCATGATACCCCCCGATTTCGGGGAAGAAGTAAAAATTTTAGACGAGCCTGACCTTTGGTTCGGAAAACCCCTTGAAATCATCGTTAATTACAGATCACGGTTAGTACGCTCAGTTACCCCGGTTGAGGTTAAAAACCCCTGGGAAGACCGCTTATTCGATTCAACACGGGAACTTGTTATTTCAAGCAAGCCCATCGATGTGGAAGCAAAATTTGAAAAACCCCCAAAAATTAGGATCGATTTTAACGCCAACGCCCAACCTTTCGGGCCAATAGGAAAGCTCAAAGTTATCAATATTTCAGAAAACCCCAAAGTCGAACGAGTTGTTGACCGTTGTGTTCACGATTATGACCTCAAAGCTGGTTCTGCTATAATAAGCCTCTATGAAGGAGGGCTAAGTGTAAACACAATTCAAAGAATCCTTTCCGCAGGCCTTCTCGGCACAAAACCCCGGCGAAAACTAGTGCCTACCCGTTGGGCTATAACCGCTACAGACGACGTTACAAGCAAGTTTTACGTAAACCTCATAAAAAAATACCCGGAAATCGGTGAATACTTTGTCTTTAAGTCGTCTTACCTTGACAACTATTTCAGAGTGATTTTGATACCCCACTCTTGGGCTTTTGAGCAACTAGAAGCTTGGTATCCTGGATCCGCTTGGGTTACTGGGAAGCAGCCTGTGATTGTAGTGGATCACGAGTTTTATGAAGGGCGTAAATCTTATGCCAGTAATGTTTCAGGGGCTTATTATGCGGCAAGGCTCGGTGTTACAGAATATCTCACAAGGATCAGAAGGCAAGCAGCTTGCGTTATTTTCAGGGAAGTTCATGGTGGATATACCATTCCTTTGGGTGTTTGGCAGATCAGGGAGAATGTTCGCCAAGCTTTTAAGAACCCCCCTGAAAGGTTTTCCTCCCTCGAAGAGGCTTTAAAAGCTTCACATAACGGACTTGGAATCCCCTTACAATACTGGGTTAAAAAAAGTCAATTATTGAACTTTATTAGAAACCAAACAAAAATAACAACATTCTTTTAAAAAATCCTCCCTTACTTTCCTCTCTTTCCCCCTTTTTCTTTTCCTCTATTGTTGTTTTCTGTTTTCATTTCATATTTTTTTGCTCTCATCATACCTAGTCCTGCTATACCTGCGATAACTACCAGAATTGGGCCGAAAACTGTTGCTAATAGCATTCCTGCCGTCGCTGTAACTTCGTTAACTCTGCCCATTGTTGTAAGAACTAAAACACCAGAAATTGTCCCTGTACCTATTCCTCCGGGGAGAGCGGTCATTATACCTACAAAAATGCTTACCCCTATGACAAAGGCTGCGGTAATAAAAGAAATTTTTGCATCTAAAGCCATAAAAATCACTTGAAGCATGAGGATTTCTAGCCCCCACCTCATCATTGTTAAAATTAGAGTAATAAATAGGGGGGTTTTAAGCTCTTTATAACGTTTTACTGAAAGATAGTAGTTGTCAAGCTCTTCCTTTATGAAAAGAGAAAGTCTTTTACCTAACTTACCAAACTTACTAGTAAAAGACAGCATGTGATCGAAAAACATTCTTCCTGCTTTTTCCCAAAAAGTAACAATTACAGCAACTATCAATAACCCCAATACCACCAATAATGCTGCCCAATATCCTATCATGAGCAATGCTCCTTCAGTATATCGTGGAATAACGAAAAAGAAAGCCAAACTTGTCAAGAAAAAAATAGCAATCACATCGAAAAACCTAAACATAATGAGGGCAGCCGTCACATTTCCAGCATTTGCCCCCAAAACCCTCCGTTTTAACTCTATCCTTGCAACCTCTCCAGACTTTAACGGAAAAGCAATAGATAACGCGTATCCAAACAAAAACGCGGGCATAAAATTCTTGAAGGAGCAGTTATGTCTAAACTTTAAAAGATAATGAAATCTAAACCCTTTAACAATCAAGCTTAAAACAGAAAGAACCACCGCTATAATGGCATACATCAAATCTGCTTCTTTAACAGTTTTAATAACATCACTAAAACCCACAAACCAAATCAACCAAAATATGAGAAAAAATGCCAATAGAACCGCCAATAAATCAGCACATTTACCCTTAAACAACATGCAAGCCCCTAAAAAACCAAAAATAGATCCTACATGTTAAAGTTAAAGCTATTGTAAAATTGGTTAAACCGCGTTAAACCTATTGTAAAACTTATTTAGTTTTTTTGGTTTCTTATGATTTTTCTTGAGGTATGTTTTCTTTTTCAAATCTTTTGATTTTTTGCATCCAGAGATCGTAGGTGATCACTAACCCTGTTTTCTGTAAGGTTGAATTAACAACCCTTGGGATTTTTTGGCTTTATCACTGTTTTAAGAAAGAGGGTGAAGGAACTAAGGGCGCTGGAATACTGGCTCAATTATTCTACAAAATACACGGGCTTATCGCCGAATTATCACCAAGACTTCTTATCGTGTCGATGACAATTGTTACATCAATACTTTACGTAATAGCGCTTGGATGGTATATAGTTCACCTTCTAAAAGACCGAGCTATCAAAAATGTAAATCCCTAACAAAAAAATCCTAACTACATAAAATAATAGACTCTTACATTTTCAACTGTTTATAGTTTTAA
>JAEOSI010000119.1 GCA_016840425.1 Candidatus Wukongarchaeum yapensis | reverse complement strand
AAAACTATCAACAATCGCTATAAACATTGTTAACGGCGAGATCAAACCTGTGAATGGTTCTACTTCAAAAAAATCAAGCAAACCGACTATGGAGACAAGAATAACAAAAGGCGCATGCTCAAACCAATTAGGCGTTGACCCTCTACTCATTACTAAATCAATGAAAACGTCCTTTAGAAGTAGAAGAATAACAATCACTAACAAAAAATCACTATAGTCGCTTTCGAGAAGGAAATACAGAAATACTATTGCTATTATCGCCCAGACAGGATAGAATTTCTTTATTCTCTCAATTCCTTTTACCGTCATATTTTATCGATAAAAAAACAAGATTTTTATATCTTTTCATCAACCACTCTTCCCAAATTATGCGACAAAACAGCCATATAGAATCTGGAAAAAGGTAGTCATTAAATATTGGTTAAGTCATTATACATAGGTATGCTTCTATATAGGTATGTTCCTATCTGGTATATTGCGGTGGTTAAATAGTGCGAAGTGAAAATTGTTTGCAAGACGAAGAAAAAGATCTTAATTCAATCTTGATTGATAATGATCTGATGAGTCTTCCTTCATTAATGCCTGAACAGGTTGATCATGATTTAACTCCGTACGAAGAACAAGTTCTAAGAGTGTTAGCTGAAGATCCATTTTCTGAGATAAAATATTCATTTCAGGGATTGAAACGCAGGCTGGAAATACACCAGCAAAAGCTAGCGAAAGCCCTCAAACGCGCCCTTGAAAAAGGGTTAATTGAACGCACTAAGAACGGTTTTTATTTTTTAACACCACAAGGTAGGTTCTTGATATCAACCAAGATCAATGAAAAATCAGCCAACTTGTTCGACCAAAACCCACAGAAATCCGGTTGTTTTCTCCAAGTTGAAGCATTTATAGAGACTGAAATGATCGATCATAAACCAATAGTTGAACAGTTAATTTGCAAGTATTGGGGCGATTTTAGGTTCTTCTCTTACTATACTGATCATCTTGAGTCTTCAGTCGCGTGGATAACGGCAGATAGTTTTTACACGGCGTTATTCACAGTTCATGAAACAGGAACTGCACAGATCTTAATCCGCCCACTCACAGCTGATACCTCTCGAATGAGAAAAGTCTTTGAAGAGTTTTTCAACCACCTTAGAACTTTGCTGGAAAAAAAGTTTAGCGCTCAATTAAAGCTAAAACCAACAAACATCCATCTAACGATTAACCCTGGTTTAAACTAAATTTTGACATTATTATTAACAAGCACCCCGCTACAACCTTTCCAAATCCCCCATACTGATCCTTTAAAAGCCTATAGCCCCTATTTTTGCCTAATTTAACCCCTAATAACCTTTCCTCAAGCTTATCGAAAGTTAGTCATTATAAGGGTTCCATGCACCTTTATTTTGATAAAATGTTTTAAGGCGGTGTTTCTCGTGTGTATAGGAGTTGTATGCGGTCCAATCATGTCAAAAGAAGAGAAACTTAAGTACTTAGAGTTCCTTAAAATAAGACTTCAAAAAAAGATAGAACGCATAGAAAACGAGATAGATGAACTGAAGAAGGAAACTGTTTAGAGTGATTAAAAACGCAAAGGATCTTAACATCCTTTGCTAGACTTTTTTTGCGTTCTATCCGTCCTATTTTTAGGGATTTAGTTACCAAAAACTAGTTTCCATTTTTTCATTTTAAGGAGTCCATATAAGAGCAAAAAACCGTAAAAACGATGCACATCATTTATAACTTAAAAATCAAATTAAAGTTATGAGACTTCAAACGCTGCTGGGGTGGACGATGCAAAATTCGGCTAAAAATGAGAGTTCAAAGACGATTGATCTTCTTAGTACGTTTATATATAAGTGTATATCCTTGGGAGACTGGAAAGTAGGAAAAACCTCCATGCTGAAAAGATTTTGCGATGGAACCTTCTCAGAAACATATATCCCCAATATTGGGTGTGACTTCTTAACAAAAATGATAAAGTTTGAAAAAGCGAACGTAAAGCTCGTAATATGGGACATTGGAGGACAAAGACTACCTCTAAACTATAGAAAACGCTTCTATAAAGGAGCAAAAGGCGTCCTACTAGTCTTTGACGTAACAAGGCCAGAGAGCCTCCCAAGCCTAAAAGAGTGGCGAGAAGAGGCCTTAAAAGTTTGCGGAGAAATACCTTTCATAGTATGCGGAAACAAAATAGACCTAGAACGCAAGATAAACGAAACAGAAGCAAAAAACTTCGCAGAAGAAATAAACTCCCCCCTCCTATTCACAAGCGCAAAAACCGGGGAAAACATAGAAGAAGCCTACACCCTCCTCGCACAAAGAATACATACAAAAAAGTAAATTTTTCTGTCGTATTAGAGTAGTTAGGATACATACTCTAGCTTTCCTTTACCTGGAATCCAGTCTATTCTTCTACCTACCAAACCTTTTGCCTTGCGATATTTGAAGCATTCCCTTTGCAGTTCACCTAATTCTATACGTTTTTTAAGAAGCTCTGGACTCCCTATATCTTTTCTATGGAATAAACCCCAACCATCTAAAGTTTTAACATAAGGAATACACGATTCAGCTTTTCTACTCGCTTCTACTATGTTTTCTCCATCAGTCCATATTTCAACTGCTCTAGACCCCTTTGTAAGCAACTGACCATTTTCTTCAGATACAGAACCAAAGTAAACGCGTCCACCCAAATTTTCAATTTCTTTAATATCCACAGCAATAGGGTGATCCTTTGCAAGATTTCTCCGCCGCGGATAACCCTTTGGAGCAATACACTTAACAACAGTTGCCCTATCTTCCCACTCAAAATTTATTTTATGAAGTTTCTCGCCGATTATTGCTTCTGATATCTCTACAAGATCGGTCTTTAAAAGCGGTAAAACACTTGTCCCCTCAGGATCGCCAAAACGACTGTAACACTCAATAATAGTAGGTCCCCACGCATCTGTAAGCATCATCTGACCCGCAACAATACCCTTATATTTTTCTCCCACCTCTTTTTCTACGGCGTTTATCAGTTGCTGAACTATCTTTATTGAGCCCTCCTTTTCTTCTGCAGTTATAAAAGGCAACACACCGTCCTTCCCAGATATACATCCCATACCTCCTGTCTCTGGACCAATGTCCTCCTCGAAGGCATGTTTTGCATCTTGTACTAGTGGCATAACTTCTACAATATTGCCGTCAGTAAAACATTGAGCGGTATACTCAGGTCCCTCTACCCTCTCTTCTATCAAGATGCGATCCTCAATATCATCATAAGGCTTCATATGCTCTTCAAAAACTGCTTGTGCATGCTTTTCTTTTACTGCTTTTTTTTCATCACTTAAATAAGCTTGCACATCGGCAATAACTTTCACACCTTTTCCCCCTGCCTGTCTTGCAGGTTTTATAGCCACAGATTCGGCATATTCATCTATATAATCAATGGCATCTTGGACTGTTAAGAAAGCTTTGAACCGGAGTCTTCCTCCCACGTTATGTTTCCACATTAACCGTCTCATGAATGCTTTAGATTGTTCTATTTGTGCAGGTTTTTGCCTTGCCCCTACGCAAGGAATCCCTGTTACATCTTCGATAGCATCACAAACTCCGTGGAACAATGGCTCTTCAGGTCCTATGAACGCAAAATCAACAGAAAACTTTCCAGCAACCTCTGCAGCGAGGTTAGGATCTTTGCTTTTTCCTTGGACAATTTCTCCCCCACTTTTTTCTACAAGTCTCTTTATTCCTGGGTTTTTCACGTCCATTAAGGCATAAAGTTTTGGCTCAAAATTACTCCTAACTAAAGCTTCTGCAATAGCGTGCTCACGAGCACCACCACCGATCAATAAAACCTTAACATTTGTCATTAAAACCACCTTAATAATCATACACGGGATATTTTTCTCGAAAACAACCTAAGCAAAGTTTTTCTTGGGGCATTCCTATCGCTTTGCATAATCCTTTTATAGAAAGATAGGCGAAGGTGTCTGCCCCGACTATTTGCGCTATCTCTTCCTCAGTATTATGTTTTGCAATAAGTTCGTCTTGAGAAGGAACATCTAACCCAAAAGGACAAGGAGCTATTAGGTGTGGACTTCCTATCCTTACATGAACCTCCTTCGCTCCCCGTTTTTTTAAGAGGTAGACGGTGTTTCGTAAAGTACTCCCCCTGACAACGCTGTCATCTATTAGAACAACTTTCCTGCCTCTAACTGCATTTCTTATCGGGTTTAGTTTCAATTGAACTCCTATTATTCTTTCGATTTGGGTAGGTTTTATAGCCGTTCTTAAATGTCTTCCAGTCCTCACAAAACCCAAATCAATCGGAATTCCTGTAACTTTTGAATAAGCCATCGCGAAGGGAAAAGCAGTCTCAGGAACCGCTATCACTACATCCACTCCCTCTACAGGATTTTCCTTAGCCAAAATTTCCCCGATTTTATATCTAACCTCATGGACATGAATATCGTTTATTATGGAGTCGGGTCTAGCGTAATATACCCATTCAAAAGCGCAATAGTGTGTATTTCTATTCTTAAAAGTCTGATCATCCTTTTCAATACTATGGGGTTCAAAAACGAAGATCTCCCCTGGTTTTACATCCCGGCTAAGATCCGACCCTGTAACATCCAATGCCGCGCTTTCTGAACTTATGACACCAAGGTCAAAACCATGCCCCCCTATTACAAGAGGTCTTATACCGTGGGGGTCTCTTGCTATTATCATATCCCCTTTTTTATTGAGGGCTACGAGGGAGTATGCTCCCCTTATTTTCTCCATAACTTCCTTCATAGCGTTAACTGAATCGTTCTTTTCAAGACTTTTTTCGAGCAAATTTGCAACTATTTTCATATCTCCGTGGGTTTTTTCCGATAGTTGCGGATCAATCTCTTTGCAATTTATTATTTTTCCATTCATGGATACCGCTACATTTCCCCTCTCTGAGAACATGGGTGGTATAAAATTGTTATTTTCTGCTGTAAAAGCACTTACTCCTCCGATGCCGCACCAGCCAGGTAATCCTTTAAATATTTCATCGTTTTTAAAAGCCTCTTCAACCATCCCCTTATCTGCAAACCTGCAAAGTTTTTCACCGTCAAAAGTTGCAATACCTGCATTTTCTTGTCCACGATTTTGACAGCCTAGAATACCAAAATAGACAAATCTTGCAATTTCCCAATTCTCGTCAAAAGCATACATTCCGAATATACCAACCATCTTTAAAAGATCTCCTTTTCTAGAAACTTTTAGTCTTTTGTAAAGTTGCCTGGAGCTTTACTTCTTTTTCGCTTATTCGGCCTAAAGTTGTCGGGGTTTCTTTTAGTAGATATTCGCCAGTAAGACAGCTCAAACAAAGTTCATTTTCACCCAACCCTATCGCTTCTACAAGGCCATCTATCGTCATATACTCAAGACTATCTGCTCCAATTATCTTTCTGGTCTCTTCTAAGGAAGTTTTACCCCGTATCAATTCTTCTCTTCTTTGGAAATCAATACCACAATAACAAGGACTAATTATGGGCGGGCATGATATCCTTACGTGCACCTCTTTTGCTCCAGCTTTTCTTAAAAGTGAAACTATGTGTTTCATTGAAGTTCCTCTTACAATAGAATCGTCTACAAGCACTATCCTTTTTCCTGAAACTACGTGGGGTATCGGGTTCATTTTTAACCTTATAGCCTTCTCTCTTTCTCTTTGTCGGGGCATTATGAAGGTCCTATGAACATATCTATTCTTAATTAATCCTTCACTAAGGGGTATTCCTGAAGATTCTGAATAGCCTGAAGCAGCTGTTCTACCAGAATCTGGAACAGGAATAACCACATCTGCTTCCACGGGATAAAGTTCTGCCAGTTTTCTTCCAAGTTTTTTCCGCACTTCGTAAACACTAACGCCTTCCATCTCGCTGTCTGGGCGACTAAAATAAACATATTCAAATTGACAGTGGGCATGCCTTGTAGTTTCTATTAATTGTAATCTTTCACAACCGACATTTGTCACCCATATAACTTCTCCGGGATTAACAGTATCTATGTATTGAGTTCCTGTAGTGTCAAGGGCTACTGTTTCTGATGCGAAAACTATGCTCTCATCTTGTTGTTTCCCAAAAACTAGCGGTCTATATCCATATGGGTCTCTGAAGGCTAGAATGTGCCCTTTCTCTGTGAGAATTAGTATTGAGTAACCACCGTCTAAAAAGTACATGAGCTTTTGAATAGCTTCTACGAGATCTCTCCCGTTTTCCAGCATAAAAGTAGTAATATACTTTGCTATAAGCTCTGTATCCGTGTCGGTTTCAAAGAAGTGACCCTTTTCTTCAAGCTCTTCTTTCAACCTTCCACTATTTGATATATTCCCATTAAAAGCGACTGCAAAGTTTATCCCTGTAAGATGCATATAATAAGGTTGGGTCTCCTTTTTTTTGCTGTAACCTGTCGTTGAATATCTAACATGGCCTATTCCTCTGAAGCCTATAAGGTTCGCCAAAACTCTTTTTGTAAAAACTTCGCTTACTAATCCCATTCCCTTATGTACAATAATCGCTTTTCCATCAAATATGGCTATTCCTGCTGACTCTTGTCCTCTGTGTTGGAGGGATAAAAGGCCTTCATAGATGGTTTTTGCTACCTGTCGCCCTGGGGGGGCAAAGACGCCGAAAATACCGCATTTTTCCTTTTTATTATACGTTTTAATCTGCCTCCATCTCTTTTCTTAAACTTTGAGAAAAGCTCTCATAAAGCTTTAACAAGGAACATGAAGCCACGATCTTACCATCATTCTTAATATTAAAAACAGGAACCTTCTTTACCTCCCCTATAACCCCTGTCTTTACTTCATGCTTCTCAAAAGTGTCTAAAACTTCCCTCAAATGATTTTCTCTAACCGATAGAATATAACGCCCATTAGTTTCAGAGAAAAGGAGAGAATCAAGGGGAATTTTTTCTGGAATAGGGACCTTATCAAGATCAACATCTGCCCCTAAACCGCTCTTTAAACACATCAAACTTAAAGCTACAGCAAATCCTCCCCGCGAGCAGTCATGAGAAGCGGTGATATACCCTTTATTTATTACTTCGAGCATTGCACGCATTGCACGTTTTTCCTTTAAAAGATCTACTTTTGGAGGGTTGCCTCCCTCTATTTTATGTATTAAAGTATAGTATTCAGATCC
>JAEOSI010000118.1 GCA_016840425.1 Candidatus Wukongarchaeum yapensis | reverse complement strand
TGAAATATTCCTTTCACGACATTTCCAAATTTCCAAAACTTTCATAATCTTCTCTTGAAGTTTTTATAATCTTCTTTTGAAGAAATCTAGGAATAATTTGAAAGTTCTTATTCTCATATTCATATCAGAATACGCACCATGCCCTTCATCAGCGAATTCCACATATTCGAAGTCCTCACCTTCTTTCTTACCCATCTCCACTAGTTTATCTCTAAATTGACGTGACTCTATAATAGGACATCTTGGGTCATTAACGCCGTGGATCATTTGGATTGGTGCTTTTATCTTTTTAATGTGATTTATTGCTGATCTATCTTCCCAAAGTTCTTTTTGTTCTTCATATGTTCCTAGGTGAGATATGATAAAGTACTTGAAATATGGCTTTGAGTTATCAAAGAATGTTTTCAAATTAGAGACTCCAATCCAGGCAGAACCAGCTTTCCAACCCGCATCAGCGTATTTTGTCATTTGGAGAAAAGTCATGAAACCTCCGTAAGATCCTCCAAAGACCCCTATTCTTTCAGGATCCACGTAATCTAGAGTTTCTAGGAACTTCTTTCCATGAATTACATCTTTTGCATCGCCTCCACCCCAATCTAGGTAGTTCATTTCCAGAAACTCTTTTCCATATCCTGTTGATCCTCTAACGTTTGGCTGTAAGAGTACAAATCCATTGTGGGCAAATACATGTCCGATCATATTAAAGTTTCTGAAGAACTGAGATTCAGGGCCTCCATGAACAATTATAAGTGCAGGATATTTCTTTTCTTTCTCAATTTTTGGTTTATATAATATTGCAGAAATTTCTAGATTATCAAAAGAAGGATATTTGACATATTCGGAATCGTAAAAAGTTTCTTCAGTTAAATCAGTTTGGGGTTGAATGATGATCTCTTCTTTTTCCTTTTCTATATCATATAAGGCCAATATTTGCGGAGTTTTCGGATCTGAACGTGTATATACAAGGTATTTGTCATCTAAACAGAATGATATGTTGAATTTTCCTTGAAAGGCAGATATAACGCCTTTAAAGTCTAGTGCTTTCCCTTCACCCGTTTCTAATTTATATAGAACTGGTATTATTTCTGCTTGTCTGTTTCTTAGTACTAAAAGATTCTTTGCATCTTTGCTTAATTCGATAACAGTTTCGTCATATTTGGCATCTCCAAACCATTTAACCTCATTTGTTTCAGTCATCAAGATTCCTGCTTGTCTTACACCTTTAGCATTACTTTCAATAGCTAAAATCATTCCATCATCAGACGCATCAAACACTAAATCTTCAGAATCGTCTGTCACTTGAAAAACTAGATTTTTCTCACTACCATCTTCTTTAACAGCCCAAATATCTACATTTTTTAAATTCTCTGTCGCATTGCAAGAATAATAGATCCATTTGTTCTTACTCCAGACTGCACCAAACCAAGTAGGAGATTTATGATCCGTTAGTTGAACGACCTCTTTGGATTCAATATTCATTTTAAACAAGTTTATTTGTCCTGCTCTTGAAGATCCAAAACAGAGAAAATTTCCATCTGGACTTATTGCAAAAGGAATATCTAGTGCATCTGGTGTTTCTGATAGTTGTATAGATTCTTTTGTCTCAATATTAAACAAAAAGAGATCATGTTGTTCGTCACCATCTTTATCTCTGGTATATATTATTTGTTTACTATCATTTAACCATAAATATCCTGCTCGAATAGCTCGTGGGAGCTCACCATCGGTTATTTTTTTGTATTCTTTTATTTTAGGATCGAGTATATAGAATTCATTCCTTTCGGTTTTGTTCCAATAAAAACCTATTTTATCTTTTTCTTTATTAGTTCTAAGTTGCATGATTGTTGGAATTTTTGCTAACTTCTCTAATGTTATCTCTTTTGCCATTAGAATCAGCTCTCAAACCAATTTTTTAAACAATGATTAATATTATCTAAACTATATACTTAACGGATTTCGCGGCACTATCCACTTTCCATGCCACCATTGTATTTTAAACTAAAAATTTCTCACACCAAACAAACTTTTTAAATTAGTGCAAAATGTTCTTTAACTTAATTTGATGGTTTAGGACATCAATAGTTTTTGAATCGTATGGCATGTGATATTATGAAAAGTTAAAAATTCTCTATCTATGGATATTATGTCGTTTTTTTATATTAAATTAACAGGATTTTAAATTTGAAATGGTGAGATAAATTTTGCATAATCTTTATAATTGTTATGCGGTTATTCTTTTATCTAGATTATTGATTAAATATAAGATTATAAATACTCAAAAGCGCTTTATTAAACATACTTGTGCTGTTCGTGATCAACGTAAGAATTTTGGTTCTCGCGTTGGAGTGTATGTGCCTTGAGTTTCCCGGTCCAAGAGATTGTTATAAGACAGATAGGGGAAGACGATGGGTTACTTATAGCTTTTGTTGAAGTTAGAAAGCGTAAAAAAGAAAAAAAGGAGAATATTATTGAGGATATAACTTCCCTAGATCCTTTGTTTCTTATAAGACCTCCTAAAATTGAGGAAAACTGGTTGAAGATAAACGAACATAGGTGGGGCGAAAATAGGGCGATAAAAGAAGAGGACGAAGAAAAAGAAGAAGAAAAATAGGTTGTATAGAAGTTATTTTTTGATGCATTTTTTATTTCTTTTCAGAGCTCTTTTTTGGGATGTTGAAGGTTATTTCTAGGGCGTCTTTTGGGCATGCTGCTACACAGTCCATACAGAGGATACAGTAGGGGTCTGAGATCCTTTCATAAGGGTAGTCGAGGATTCTAACCCCCATGGGGCATACCTTTTCGCAGTCTCCGCACTTATCACATCTTGCGGGGTTTCTTGATAGGCCTATTAGGCTGTATTTTCCGCATTCTCCCATGATTAGGCCCAGAGGGCAGAACCATCGGCAGAAGGCGCGGGGGACGTATGCTACTGTGTATAGGATTGCTATAAGGAATAATAATCTTAGCCAGAAGAGTATGCCGAAATCGGTGAAGGCTATGGGGTCGTCATAATCAGGGTACCAGCCGATCATGTAGGGTATTGTGGCGAAAAGGGTTGCTGCGGGGGAGTATACTGCAAAAGGTGCGTCTGAGAACACGCCTAAACCTTCCCTTACGTCGGCGTCTGTTCCTTTGTATGTTTTCCAGCCAACGTATAGACCGATGATTATGCTTATGAATAGGAATAATTGAGCGAAAAATTGCAAGTCTTTGTTAATGATGCGGTCGGGTCTTTTTTTCTTTGTTGGAGCGTAACCAACCACATCCTGTGCTAGGCCGAAGGGACAAGCCCAGCCGCAGAAAGCGCGACCTGAAACGACGGTGATTAAAAAAATGACGCCCAGGGCAAGGAAGGGTAAAGCGCCCGAAGTCATGGTTTTTTCAAAAGCGTAGTAGGCGCCAACCATCACGGTGTAGGGAGCCCCTGCTGGATAGAGTACGGGGGCGGGAAACCCTGTGTCTGCAGCCCCGAATATTTGAGCGTTTATGATGAGGAGAATGAGGATTTGGATAAAGAGTCTTAGAGTTTTTATTCTTCGTCTTCTAGCGGCTACTTCTTCTGGTGAGATTTTGTCTTTTAGTGTCATACGTTTTTACCTCTTTCTCTTTCGTTAAGGGTTTTGAGGATTAGGGTTTTGGTAGACCTGCTGTGCAAGAATCACAAAATGATGCAGCATACTCTTTAATGTCGTCATATTGGTTTACTACTATGCCTATAGAAAGGAACAATAGGGCAAGGAACAGTATGAAAAAAAACCTTAGTCTCGGGTTAATAAACATGAAAGATAACCTCGCAAAACCGCTAAACTAATTCAAAATAATAATAATAATAATTTCTTTGGGTAGATAATGGTATTCAGATATTGGATTAAAAAGTTTTAGAGTTTTAAAGAAAGAAAATTTTATGTATAAAAGGTTAAAAGGATTTAAATTAGAATTTAAGCGGGATGTTTTTATACTTTCAATGATGAGGGCTTGGTTTTGAAGCGTTTATTTTTTCTGTTTTAGGCGCTTATGATTTGCCCGCGCAGGACTGAGAAGTGTGAATTATCCCGCTTTTACAGGAAGTGTTTCCGTATCCGTATAAAAACGCACTTAATAGACATTGATCAGAAGCTATCCCTTATCTTGAGAGTAGAATCTTCTTGGCGACATAAAGATAAAAAGGGGAGGAAGTAGCTCTTTATTTTCTGAGTTGGGGTTGGGGATTATAATTTTGTCATTGTTAGTTTTCCTTTGTACCATTCGAAGTTGAAGAGTTCTCTTGAATAGTCTATATCGCGCATTTTTGCTATTCTTAGTATGGCTTGGGATGAGCTTGCACTTTTTCCTTTTATGGTTATTACGCCGTCTGCTAAGTGTTCTAAGGCTTTTAGCGTGTAGGGGTCGTGGGCATCTGCGTGTACTAGCATAAAGGTTGTGCTTAATCTTGATTTGTCTAAAGCTGAACGGTTTTGTAAGAAGAAGATAGAGGATTTTAGGGAATCTGAAAGATTTAGCATTGTTGAAAAACTGTCTATGATTCCGCGTACAGCGAGTGATTCGCTAACGTGCAGTAGGGTGCGGCGGATTGTTTCGTTTACCTCGAAAAGATTGCTGAGGTCTGATATTCTCTCTTTTGAGACTCTTTTTGGGTCGTGGTATCCGCCACGGGGTGAGGAGAAGGCGTCTATGTAGATGAGTCTGCCTGTTTCTATTAGGGTTTCTGGATTCATTGCAAGCTTGCTTATCTGGGCAAAATGATATTCTTGGGGATGATCTACGCTTAAAATAAACCCGTATTCACCTTGTTGCAGACCCTCCACTAGGAATTTTGTAAGGAGTATATTGGCATTATAACCCAACTCGTCTTCTATTAATACGAGGGATCCTCTTGGAATTCCTCCGCCTAAAGACTCATCTAGGAGGGGAATACCTAGCTTTGCGCTTTCAAAAGTAGACTTCAAAATTTTCACCTTCCATAGGATTTTTATAAAAAATTGAAAACTTTAAGTTTTGTAGAATTAAAAAGATAACATCTGCTTTTAGATTTTTAAACTTCTACTATATATATTTTGGAACTTTTAATTTTTATTTTTTTATGGTCTTTTAACCATAAAAAAGACTGTAAAAATACTGTTCTCTAATGGTCTTTTAAAAAAAAAGATAAGGTAGGTTTTTGGTTTAATTTTTAATTAGACTTGTTTTTTAATCTAGGTCTATATTTCTGAGTTTTTTTAGGGCTTTGCTTTTTCGCATGTAAGTTCGCATTAAGGTCTCGTTTTCATCCTCTTGATCCTCGGTCCATACGTCTGAGATGCTTGGTCTTTGTTTTTGTATCGATTTTCCGCATACGCCGTCTGCTCTTAATTTGTGTATGTTACAAACTGCGTATTTGCATTTGTATCCTATGCATAAATCGTCTGCAAAATTGCATCTTGCTACTTTATTATTGGTTTTTTTGTTCTTGGTGATGTATAACGCGTTCTGGGTGCACCTAAAATTTTGGCAAAAAACATGACAGAAACGTTTTTTAAAAGTCGTTGGTCTAGAGTCTTTTAAAGTATCAGTACGGGCCATGGACTATAACCTCCCGCGTTGCCGAAAGACACGATCTTTTTAAATATTCGCAAATTTTTTTGTGAATAGACAAGTTTCTCTATTCTCCAATTTTACGAATATGAAAAACAAAAAGCAATTAGTAATATGGATACGATCTTTTTTCTTTCTATTAGGTTATAAATTGATCCTAGACTTTTAAAGTTAGCGATTTATGTTTAACATTATTTTTACGAATTTTTACCTTTTTATTTTTTACTAATCACTAATTTCTTCTCATGGTTCACGGTTTGTACCACGAGAAGACGAGGTATTTTACTTCTCCTGTGGGGGAGATTATCGCGGTTACGTAACGTTTTCGGACTGTTGTTGCTAGTCTTCCTGCCCTCACTAATGAGATAGGAAAGAGGGAGGTTCCTTTGGGTGTTACTTCGGTTAGAAAGGGAGCGTGGTCGATCCCTGGTCCTTTTTCGTATACTGCAAAGTGTGTTCCGAACTTTAAACCTGGTCTGACTACGTAGCCTTTTTCTCTTAGGTCTTTGTAGACTGTGTATTTGTCTAGGAATAGATCGTGGCTTTTTTTGCTTTGCTTTTTCAATTCTTCTATTTTGATGGGTAGGCCTGAAACACTGTCTAAAACCTCTATTTTCCCTTTTTCTGCTAGGTAAAGGGTCTCGAAAAGGCTTAGCTCTAGGGGGCGGTCGAATTCTGTGCCTTTTGGTTTTCGTATGCCTAGGGGTTTTCCGAAATAACCTTCTGCATAAAGTTTGCGTGCAGAGTTGGTATCCCAAACAATAGCCCTGTCTTGTAGCAGTTCAACCTTTATTTTTTCTCCTTCCTTCTTCTCCTTTTTTTCTTCTTTCTCTTCTCCTCTTTCTTCCTTGACTTTGTCCATTTTTAATCCCTTAAAAAGGCGTACAGTTTTTTTGAGAAAACAGTAATTTATGCTATGCGGGAGAGTGATATGAGTCTTAGTGTGCCTGCAGCTTCTGCAGACATGTCAGCTATTTCTTCTATGCGTAAAAAGAGGTCTTTAAGTTTCATAGCGAGAAAAGGATCTTTATTAAATTCATAAGTGTATACTGTTATCTCTCTGAAGAGATTATCGGTCTTATTTTCCCCTTTATCGATCTTATCTGTGATTTCTATCGTTTTTCGAGGGGAGTTAACTAACGTGAAAATAGCTTTTCTTAGGTTTTCTGCGCATTGAAAGCTTTCATCACAAAAGGCTTTGAGTTTTTTCTCAAAATCTTTTGGCGGAATCCATCCTGAAAGAGTTGTTAAGAAGAAACTTGCACCCACGGCTTTATCCGCGATTTTATCTATTGAAGAGATCATGCGCAGTAGGTCTTCTTTGCTCATAAGAGATGGGGAAGCCTTTGAAAGCTCGTCTAAAAACTCCTTCTTTACCTTATTTGCTTCTTCTTCAAGCTCGATCACTTTATTGGCTGTTTCCAATAACTTTTCATCATCGTTATTGATCCATAGATCTACCGAGTTTCTTAGTTCTCGAACGGCTTGAAGAACAAACCTCATATGATCTTGAGCCATTTCTAAAAGTCTGCGTTCCTCCGTAGAAGAAAATGTTGAAGCACGATACATCAACCATCACAATCCTTGATCTTTTCC
>JAEOSI010000117.1 GCA_016840425.1 Candidatus Wukongarchaeum yapensis | reverse complement strand
AAATAAAAGCACAAAAACCTGAAGAAGGCGGAGAACCAGGCTACATAACCTAAAATATGAGATGTATCGAGAAATAATATTCTAAACTTTAACATTCTTTTACGCTGTCTTTTTTTCTTAATTTTAAAACTCTGTGATTTCTCCGCTTGCTATCTTTTCGAAGGTTTCCCCAGACTCTTCAAAACATTTGCATATTAATGTGTCTCTTGGCCGGATAATTGTGTCTCCGCGAGGCTTGAAGATCCATTCTTTTCCACGTCTGATAGCGATTACGTAAACGCCTAGATTGTTTTTTAAATCTAGCTCTTTTAATGTTTGGTCACTTAGAGGAGATTTTCGAGCGATCTCTACCCTTTTGTAGGTTTCATCAGTTTCTTCAAGTATTTTTGCCATGATTGGGTGGGGTGAGAGTCCTCTTATTATTATTTCGCTTATTTGAGCTGCTGCATCAGCTAAATTCTCTGCAGCAACGCCCAGCCTAATTAGTCCTAGACGTTTTTTCGCGTCTTCTTCGTTCTTTACAGGGCCTTGTGAGATGATGTAAAGCTCGAAAGAAGTGTGAAGTTCGTCCATATACTCTTCTAAGACCATTACTTCTTCGGCTAGGGGTTTACTGTTGAATAGAATGGAGGAATAGGCAAGATCTATTATTAGTTCAGAAGTGTCTTTTAATTCTCGAAGATATTCCTCTATTGCGGTAAATTCAACCTTCTTAGTGGGGGTTATAACTTTAGCCTCGGGTGCTTCAAGCATATCTACTATCTTTTCTGCTTCTTCTAGTGACTTAATTTGGCCGTTTGCGAGGTTTCTGAAAACTTCTGTTCCGGATTTACCGCCGCGGACTAACAGTACGTCGCCTTTTTTCAACACAAAGTTTGGCTGGGGATCAAGAAACCATTTGTTATCACGTTTAATTGCGATAACATCAACGCCTATACGTGGTGTAATATCAAGCTTTTCAAGGGACTTGTCGGTAAAGATGGAGGTAGATTGGATGAGGGCTCGTGTGACTCTTTCTTCTACGAGGTTACTAAAAGCATCTTGGATGGCTTTATGTACGCCTAGCTTTCGGGAGACGATATAGGCTATATCGGCTGCTTGGTCTGAAATTTTGTTAGTGGCTGTGGCTACGTATTGGAGTACGAGGGTTTCTTCAGCGTCTTTAGCGTCTCTTACGGCTAGAAAAGCATTAATGGTTAATTGATAGCCGAGATAATCTACTAATTCTTCAAGGTTTCTTACTTCTTCGGCTAGATCGTCTTCACCGAACAAGACCGCAGAATAAGCCAAGTCGACCATCATTAAAGCTAGATCTTTCATATCTCTGAGGACCGTTTTAACGGAAAGGGGTCTAAAACTTACTGAACGTAACTTCATAACAGACATTCCTACTCTAAAAATAAAGTGAGGAGGTTCTCAAATGTAAGATTATAGCTTTTAATGACACAGTTACTAACCTATGCAAATTTTGTTCTTAAAAGCTTATTGTTGATTTTATAAGCTTTTGAGCCAACTAAGTTAAGTTCTGTGTTGTGTGCTCTCCCAAGATTAGATATGGAATATCACTTTATTAAATTTTGTTATTTCTTTAGTTAATTAAAGTATATGTTGTTAGTCCTTGAATAATCGTCTTTTTAGTTTTGATTCCTTAGTTTCAAGGGAGAATTCTACCAGGTCTCCTCTTGCAAGTTCATGAAGAGTGCCGAGTACTACTGCAGGCTCGAACCCAGAGGCTTTAGCCAGTTCACTAGCGGTCATTACTTGTTTTTCACCGTGGAGTAGCCATAATATGCGTATGTGTGGTTTAGCGTTTATGATTTCCTCGATAAGGGTTACATAGACAGAAAGAAGATTTTCTAGGTCTATTTCTGCTTTTTCTCTTTGACTTAGGGTTGAAAACTCTTCTGATATTTTGCTAAATCTTTCAAGTAATGAATCGTATTCTTTGGCTTTTCTCGATAATTCTTCTTGGAGCGTGCCTTTAATTTCCGATAACTCTTTCTTTTCTGCTTCTATAGCTTGGATTTGTTTTTCCCGCTCTTCAATCTTTCTTTCAGAAACGCCTATTTTGGTTTGTAGTTCTTCAGTCTCTTTTTTAAGGCTAGAGATTTGTTCATCTTTTTCTGCTATGTTTGCTTCTAGTTCGTTAATCTGGATATCCTTTGTTGAGAGTTTATGATTTAAATCGTCGTTAAGGGTTTTTAGTTTTTCAATCTCTTTTTCGAGGTTGAGAATGTTTTTCTCAACTTCTTCTTTCTCGATTAAAATATTATTAATAAAACTTTTAATAAGCTCAAGAGCTTCATTAACTTTTCCAGCTATGGGGTCAAAAACCTTCGAGATTTCACCTTCATTCTTTTCCAAAAATAGTCCCGCCCTTAAAACCAAATTTTGTTACTATAACGTATGATTCATTTATAAGCATTTTCGATGAACTATCAGAAATAGAATAAAAGAATTAGTCGTTTTTTCCTTTTTGGGTTTAAATTAAAATTCTTCTATGAGGAGTTCTGCAAGTTCTGGGATGATTTTTTCTATGGGGGATCTGTTGAGGCGCATTCCTAAAGAATTTGGATCCAAGCCTACTGCGTATCCTATTAGGCTTGTGAGGTAGAGGACTGGAAAGGGTTTTAGGCTGAAGGTTTTAAAGCAATAAGGACATATAACTGAAAGAAGGTTAAAGCCCCGGTTTTTAATAGCGTCTATTATTGATCCTACGTTATTTAGAACAGGTTTAGGATCAAAGGATAAGTTTGGTCCCATGCAGCACATTAAACGTTCAGGATAATCTTCTGTTTGACCGCCTATTGCTTCGATTACTTCTTCCATTTTTGTTGGTGCTTCACTATCGTCTAAACGGTGTAGGTCAGGGGTTCTTATGGCGTGACAACCGTAGTAACAGGCAGTTTTTAGGTGTGATATGTCTCTTTCTACTGCTTGTGAAAGTCTTTTGATTCCGATATCGTCATAGATTAAATCGAAAATGTGGACTCTTTTTATGTTTTTATCATATTCTAATCCTATGATATCTAGGGCTTCTTGGATGTTTTCCCGTAGAACATCATTTTCTCTGAGAATATGACTTGTTTCTTCAAAACTTAGATCGCACCCTGTGCAGAGGGATAATATAGCGCCGTTTTTTTGGGAAGCTAGGGCTAAAAGGCGCGCGCTTGAGATTAGCCATGCAGACTTATCAAAGTTTTTAGCAGGTACGCCGCAACAGGCTTCATCGCCAAGATATTCAACATCTATGTTAAAATGTTTAAGCAGGGCCATGGTGGAGATTTCGTACTCCATTTGTTCATTTTTAGCCATGCAACCAAGGTATAGGAGATATTTCAAAAGGTTCACCAACTAGTTGAAAATTAATCTTTTTTTGATACTTTTTTTCTCTTCTTTAGATTTTCAATAATCGTTGGGAGTTTTGTGGTTTTCAGGGCTTTTCTTAAGCCTTCAGTGTCGACAACAGGGGCGGGCAAACCTAAGGTTTGCCGTGTAACTTCGGCAAAATCTTTTGTAACAATGATCATTGGAGTAGTGACCATGCCGTTATTCCAGAAGCTTTGAAGCAGCTTTGTTATATTTTTAGGGGAGTATCCTGCTTCTGCTGCCAAAATTCTTAAAGCGAAAATGACTTCATAGGGAGCAACTTTTTGAGGACAACGTGCCACACATTTTAAACATTGACAACAATACCAAATGGCTTCTTCCTTTATTAGTACGTCTTTTAAACCCATCCTAGTTTGTTGAACTATCAAATGGGGCCTGAAATCTTGTCTTACTAAAGCGATAGGACAACCAGAAGTGCATTTATTACACTGATAGCAAGCTAAAGGGTCTTGTTCGCCGAGAATTCTCAACGTTTCTTCGACTAGTACTTTATCCCTTTGCTCAAGAACTAATACCATCAAAAACTCACCTTTGCATTTCAAATCAAAAACTGCCTACTATTCAAGGGATTTAAGGGGATTTTGCCCCATTTTTTTCAAATCTTTCGTAAAATCTTCAACTATTTTAACAAACTTTCCAGATTCGCTAGAGCTTATCCATTCAAGCCTTAACCTTTCAGGGTTTATTCCCAACTGTTTTAAAAGCTCCTTTGTCAGAGCTATCCTCGCAACACACTTTTTATTGCCTGAAATATAGTGACAATCTCCAATGTGGCATCCTCCAACTAAAACGCCGTCGGCGCCATCTCGCAAAGCTTCTAATATGAAGCTAGGCTCAACTCTACCACTGCACATAACACGAATTATTCGAACTGTTGGAGGATACTTCATTCTTTGAAGCCCTGCGACATCACTACCTGCATAACTGCACCAATTACATAAAAAGGCGACAATTCTAGGTTCAAATTCTCCCTCGTTTTCTGTTTCCATTAGGGACTCACCGCCGCTCTAATTTGAGCAATTATTTGCTCTGTTGTAAAGTTATGTGCTATAATAGCATCACTTGGACAAGTAGCAACACAAGTACCACAACCGACACACTTTGCCTGAATAACTTTTGCCAACCTTTTCCCATCTTCTTTTACTTCTATGACTATTGCGCCGTAGGGACAAACTGGCTCGCACATCCCACACCCACTGCAAAGTTCTTCGTTTACTTCTGCGGAGATAGGTTCAATTTTTATTATCCCTTTTTGAAGGAGTTTTAAAACATCCCCTCCAGCACCTTTCGCATGGCATACAGTATCCACGATATCTTTTGGCCCTTGACAAGTTCCTGCCAAAAACACGCCGGGAGTGGGCGTTTCAATGGGGCGAAGTTTAGCATGAGCCTCTTGGAAAAAACCGTCTCCACTAGTACATAAACCCAATTTTTTCACAAGTTCTCCGGTCTCTTTTGGAGAAACCATGTTTACCTGGAGAACCACAAGATCTGTGTCAATCCTGATAACTTCGTTTAAAAAACCGTCAAAAACCGTGAAATAGAGGTGTTTTCCTTCGCCATAGGTTTCATAAATTTCACTAGGAAGACCGTTTATGAAATTAATTCCAGTCTTCCGACACCGTCTATAAAGTTCTTCATAACCTTTTCCAAAGGCCCTCATATCCGTAAAACAGATGTTTACTTCTACTTCAGGATACTTTTCTCTTACTTGTAAGGCCTGTTTTAAAGAAGCCATACATCCGTAACGACAACACCACTGGTTACCGTCAGATTCCTTGCTTCCCACACAGTTTATGAAGGTAACAGACTTTGGTATTTGCCCATTACTTGGCCTTATTATTCCGCCTTCAGTGGGACCTGAAGCGCTTATTAACCGCTCAAATTGTAACCCGATGATCACGTCCTTATACTTGCCATATCCGTATTGGGGTCTTTGGGATGCATCAAAAATTTCATAACCTGTAGCTACCACGATGGCGCCTACTTCAAGTTCTATGAAACTTTCTTCCATCGTATAGTCTACCGCGTTTACTGGACACTTTTTTTGACATATTTTACATCTTTCTTTTCCTTCTTTTAAACCCTGGAAATACCTGCAATTTTCAGCGTCGATTACAGGTATTGCTGGCACGGCTTGAAGAAAAGGGATATAGATCGCGGTTCTTGTACTTAAACCAAGGTCGAACTCATTTGGTACGTTTTTGCTTGGACAGTTTTCCCAGCAAAGCCCGCAAGATGTACAAAGATCTTTCCTCACATATCGGGGTTTTCTGCGGACTTTTACTTTAAAATTCCCTATATATCCCTCAACGCTTTCAACTTCAGAATAAGATAAAATCTCGATTAGGGGGTTTCTTTCAACGTCAACCATAAGGGGTGTGAGAATGCAAGCACTACAATCTAGAGTAGGGAAGGTTTTGTCAAGTTGGGCCATTTTTCCGCCTATTGAGGGTTCTTTTTCTACGATATAAGTTTTTATACCGCTATTTGCCAGTATTAGGGCTGTAGATATGCCTGCGATGCCTGCGCCAACGATTAAAACTTCTTTAACAGCCTCTATTTCACGCTCTTCTAGAGGTTCTAAGAGTGCTGCTTTCATAATAGCCATCCTTATGATATCTTTTGCTTTCTCTGTAGCAATCTCCCTGTTATCATGAACCCATGAGCAATGCTCCCTTATGTTAGCGATCTCCAAATTGTAGGGGTTTAATCCTCCCTCTCTTAATGTCTCCCTAAAAGTAGATTCGTGAAGCCTAGGAGTGCAAGCCGCTATAACTACCTTGGTTAAACCATTTTCTTTTATGCTTTCTTTAACCAAACGCTGACCCGGATCAGAACACATATAACTGTAATCTTTAACAAAAACTACTCCTGGCAAGGTTTCCACGTATTTTTTTACCTTTCCAATGTCGACTGTGTGGGCGATGTTTGTGCCGCAATGACACAAAAAAACACCGATTCTTTCTTTATCCAAAAATTCATCCCCTTAATATACCAAGAACCTTTGAAAGTGAGTGATAAAATACTTAATCAATTTTTCTTAGCAGTCCTTATTAAAAAATAGTTTTATATTCTTAAAAACTTTTATTTTATAATATTATAAGCTTTTAAAAATAATTAAAAAAAGATAGGTCCATCCCTTAAATTTAAATCCAATCATGCAAAAATTTTAAACAAAAAAGACAGCTAATACTTTTATCCCTTTTTCTAAGACATGGCTTAAAATCGAAAAATAACTGAAAGTTGGAGGAAAACCTTTGGGGCAAGTAGGAAGATATTACTACCCGGACGATGTTTGGATTGATATAAGTGACCCAGGTCATATATGGATAAAAATCATTGGAAAAGACAAAGTAAAGATGGGCATCGATGATTTTGCTGCAAAAAATAACGAGGAAATTATTTCTATAAGGTTGCAGAAAAAAGGAAAAGAGCTTGAAAAAGGCAGGTTTTTCGCTACGATAGAAAGCGGTAAATGGACAGGCCCATTAATAATCCCATTATCTGGGAAAATAGTTGAAATAAATCCGGAAATATCAGAACACCCGTCGATAGCTAATGAAAAGCCTTATCGTGAGGGATGGTTTGTTATCTTTGAAGCAAAAAATCTTGAAGAAGAGCTTGATAATGACCAAAATTTGGTAAAAGGTAGCGAAGTAGAAAAACTCGAGAAATGGATAAAGCTCGAAGAAGAGAAATACTTATGATTAATAGATAGTTTAACTTTTTAATTTTTTAAAGAAAAGGGGCTAGTAACAATTGATTTTAATGAGAACTAAAACTTACGA
>JAEOSI010000116.1 GCA_016840425.1 Candidatus Wukongarchaeum yapensis | reverse complement strand
AGAGTTGCTTGAAAGAAGCAAAGTCCGTCGAAAAGTCCTTAAATTTCTCGCAGAACAGTCTTTACCAAGCTATGTTAACCAAATAGCGAAAAAAATTAAAACAGCTTCTCGAAATGTCAGCGCTGCCCTAAAAATTTTTGAAGATTTAGGACTAGTTGAGTTCGTAAAAAAGGAAGATGAAAATAAGCCTTTGAGCATGAAGTTTTGGGTTATAACCCCTAAAGGTCACCGGATAATCGAGATCATAGAAGAAAGTAAAATAGAGGAGGAAGAAATAGATAAAGAAGAAAAAGAAGTTTTTCTAGAACATGGGCTAAAAATAGCGCCAGGGAAACCCATCGATTTATTTGGAAAAAGAAAAGAAGAAAAAGAAAAAACAATGGAAAAATCAACCCCCAAAAAAATAGATTTCAGCAAAGTTTTCATCCGATACAACCTAGAAGAAGAAAAAGAAAAGAAGAAAAAGAAAAAACCTTCAAAACAGAAAAAAGACGTAAATTTCGACAAGGTTTTCATTCGATATAATCTAAAAAAAGGACTTTCAAATGAAACAAATGAAACCTAATTATAACCAACACTAGCTACCAAAAAAACAATGAAAAAAAAATGGATTGAAGGAATTAAGAGCCGCTAAGACAGACAATTCTAATTCTACTTTTTTATTTAAAGAATTATTCAGCGAAGTACTCTATTGATGCGTTTACCATGGCTTTTATGAGTTCGCTTTTCGTAAGGGGTGATAGAGCACATCCTGGTGCTACGAGGTCTACGCCCTGTCTTATGTTGCTAATTACCTGTTCTCTTACTATTTCTGGTGTACCCTGGAAGAGGGCTTTAATTGTGTCTACGCTGCCCATTATTGTGCATCTTCCCCTTGTTTTTGGGATAGCTTTGTTCAGGTCTGTAGCCATGTCCACGCTGATGTTAGTAGCCCCTGAGCCTATCATAGATTCAACGATAAGGTCTCCCTTACCGCACACATGGAGGATGGTGGGTCCTTTAATCTTTTTAATGCAGGCGGTGTTGAAGGGAGCAGCAAAATCATCATACATTTGAGGGCTTAGGATGTCCGTGGAGGCAAGCATGTCCTCAACAGTTACCACATCTGCTCCAGCGTCAAACTGAGCGTTAGCGTAGTCAGCGATAAGGTCTATCCCTATCTCTGCAAACTCCTTAACCTTCTCAGGCGTCCTAAGGATCATAATCAAGATTTTGTTGATTTCCCCTAAATGACCTGCCAAGGAGAAGGGACCATTGGTATGGCTGATTACCGGGGCCTCCTCCCCAACATCCTTTTTCATGATCTCTATCGCTTTCAAAACTGTAGGTATTCTGCCCTTCTCAAGGAAGTCTTCAGGGATAGGGACATCCCCAGGCTCTTTATACCCGTGGAAGGGAACACTAGGTATAGACTCCTTCTTCTTCCCAAGATCCACTTCGCAACCCAGTATCTCTGCTTCCACAGCCTGGTCAAAGGGAGCATCGGCCACTTCCAAACCACACTGCTTATAAGCGGCCATACCCAGCTGAGCCATCTTCTCAGCATCACTATGACCCTCAGGCCAATAAATCCCTAGGTTATCCATCTGCTCTACGGTAACCGTCTGATTAGCACAAGTAACAGGGGTCCTGTCTATCTCATCCTTCTTGCCCTTAAGAGCAAGCATAACACGGTCTTTTGAACTTAAAGCCAACAAAAACACCTCAAAACAACTTTGACTAAAACACACCTCTAAAAACAAAAAACTAAAAACAAAAAAAATAAGGGAGGTTAGGATTAAGAAGCGAGCTTTTGGACTACCACTTGTAGGCGTATCCGCCTGTGATGTCTTCGTAATCTTCACGTATTGTTTTCCAGCTTTTGCCTTTTACTGCTGCTGCTGCTAGATGTGGAGCGTGGTGGGCTTTAACGCCGTGGATTCCATAATCATAGGCTTCTACGAACTCTCTGGTAACGGCTCCTCCGCCGCAAACAAACGGTATTACAATACCCAACTCTTTAAGCCGGGCAGCGATTCTTGGAAAAGCGGTCATTGTTGTTGTCATAAGGGCTGTTCCTGTCACCATGGCAGGTTTCTTCTCTCTGACAGTGTTGACGACATCCTCTACGGGTACGTCTCTCCCTAGGTTAATAACTTCATATCCATTAGCGGCAAGTAAGGCACTAACTATTTCTTTTCCTATATCGTGGATATCGCCTTCAGCGACATGAGTGACTACTAACCCTTTCTTTTCAGCTGGGTGACCAAGCTTGTCTTCACATACGCCTATGCCTACTGCCATCGCATCAGCTGCGATCATTACTTGGGGCAAGTAGTAAAGGCCTTTCTCGTAGAGGTCACTTACAACATTCATTCCAGCGATTAAGCCATCATTAATGGCTGTTAATGGGTCTATTCCTGCACCAAATGCAGCTTTCAAGCTCGATTCAACAGCTGCTGCATCTCCATCAATTACACCTTTAGCTACTTTAGAAAAATTGGGGTCTGAAGGTAAACCTGTCTTGATTACGGCGTCTGGGCTCGCGGGTTCTGCTTCGAGACTATAACGTCTAAAAACGGTTCTGAGATCTTTTGCTTTATCTGCCAATATTACCATTTTCGGTCTCTCCTACGGGTGGTTTATCCACTCCGTTTATGGCTATTCGGCAGTTCTCTAACCCGCCTGCACTATATAAGTATTCCGCATCCCGAAAAGATTTACTTAATAAAATATAAATGTATAAATTATATCTAAAAAATAATAGAGGAAAATACAATTTGGCTTTCTTATAGGCTTAATCTCTAAGAAATAATTCAATAATACCATATTTTATATTTATTAAATATTTTATGGAGACAGAATTTTTCCAATATTAATAAGTTAAAGCGATTTTTAATTTTAACATTTAGATTTGTAAACTTTTTAAGTAAAATAAATGATACTCTATTATAATTAATTGAATTTTTCTTTTCTTAGTTATAATTTATCATAATTAAATCTAAGTTAATTAAAGTCACAATTTTTATATTGCCTTATCATTATATTTTTATTACCTTTTTATAATCTTTGAAAGCAAAGAACAAATTTATAAAGCGATTTTAGATATATTTTAAAAGTTGAATTTATTCGCTAGAGGGATTTTAAAATGCCCAAGATTGAAAGCGAGAAACTCCAGATTTGGACTGAAGGATCCAGATACATCAAAGGAGAAGAAGCGAGAAAAATAAACATTGAGGCTTTTAAAGCTTTTGCAGAAGCGTTAAAGACATCTCTAGGGCCTAACGGGTTAGATAAAATTTTAATGACCATTCATGGACCTAGACCCCAAGATGTTGACACCGCTATAAGCAATTATGGGGCAAAAATCATAAAAGCAGCTCAAGTTGAGCATCCTATAGCCAAGTTTATTACCAAAGTTGTAGAAGCCCAGGAGGAGGAAGTTGGAGATGGTACTAAAAGCGTGATTATAATTGCAGGTGAACTTCTCAGAAAAGCTGAAGAACTTTTAAAGATGGGAATTCATCCCACAGTGATTATAAAAGGTTATAAAAAAGCATTAGAAGAAGTTTTCGAGATTTTAAAAGAAATAGCAATCTTTGTTGACATAAATAAAGATAATGATGTTTTGAAAAGGGTTGCAATCAGCACCATGAACAACAAAACAGTAGAAGGTTCAGAACAAAATCTAGCCGATATGATTATAAAAGCAGTAAAACAGGTCGCAGAAAAGGTTGACGGAGAAAAATGGAGAGTTGACTTGGATAATATAGGTTTGACACGCAGGGAAGGAGGAGGCGTTTCAGATACAAAAATTGTTAATGGATTGATTATAGATAAAGAGGTTTTTTATAAGCATATGCCAAAAAGGATTAAAAATTGTAAAATATTGCTTATAAATAAAACGATGGATGGTTTATTTTTCAGGCATTCTGAAGCCCGTTACACAAAATTAGTTATTACTAAATTAGGACAAAGAGAAGATTTCGCTAACGAGCAGAGAGATATTATAGAAGAGATAGTGGGCAAATTTGCTGAAACAGGGGCTAATGTTATTTTTTGCCAACAAAAGATCGATGATGTGTTTTATCAGCCTTTATTTAAAAGAGGAATTGCCGCTATTGAACAGACTTTGATTGATGATATGGAGCGATTAGTTAAAGCTACTGGGGCAAGAGTGATTCAAGACATTTTTGACTTAAAACCTGAGGACTTAGGAAAAGCAGAACTATTTGAGCGACGTAAGGTTGGTGATGAAGAGGTGATTTTCATAGAGGGGGTAGAAGATCCGAAAGCTATTGGAATCCTTGTAAGAGGCGGTATTGACGTTGTTGCAAGAGAAGTTAGCAGAATAATTAAAAACGGGTTAAATGCGGTAAAAAATGTAATAGAAAACCCTTTTGTGGTGGTTGGAGGTGGAGCGGTTGAACTGGAGCTTTCAAAAAGACTTAGATCACACGCTTACAAGTTTGGTAAAAGGGAACAATTAGCGGTAAAAAAGTTCGCTGAAAGTCTTGAATGCATACCAGAAGCTCTAGCAAAAAATGCGGGTTTTGACGCTCAAGAGCTGTTAGCAAACCTAAAAATGGAACATAAAAACGGAAAAGCTAACATTGGATTTGATTGTCTTAGAGGTACTATAGGAGATGTTGGAGGGAAAAATGGAATTTTTGAACCGTTAGGCGTTAAGAAACAGATCTTACTAGGGGCCTTTGAAGCAGCAACAACGGTGCTTAGAATAGATAAAATTTTTGTTGAGAGACAAGGACCTGGAGGACCATTATACGTAGGAGATAAAAAAAGAGGACAAAAAATGATGGAAGAAGAATTCCCAGACCTCCAACAAAGTATTGAAAGAAAACAATAAAACATCAATACTTAACTGATGTAATGATAATACTGAAAAAAATCACGAAGAAATATTTTAGCTAGAAAAATAAGATAAAAAGATGTTTGATCTTCTTATATATCGATGCTTATTCTTCTTCTATTATTTTTTAATTTAAACATTATTTGAGAAAAAAGTTCGATAAACTTTTTCAAAATTTGGGCTTCGACCTCCTGTTGATTTATGGCGACTTTTTAGGCTCTTTAAAAAGACATTAGGCTTAGTTCCTGGTGAAAAAGCGACTTTAGCTGGGTCAAAACGGAGACCTACCAAAAAGAAGCCGTAACCGGGATCTGATAGATCTATTTTACCCTCAAACTCCAGTTTTAAATATTCAAAGCAGGGACCGCTAGTAAAGCATCCAATGCATTCCACAACTTCTGGAATATCTTTTACTTCTCTGTTGAAATTTATTGGTGGAAATATTGCTCGGAATAAACCTTCTTTAACAGCCTTCCAATTTTCTAGTTTATCTTTTTTTATATAGAAACAATCGCCAATAATGATTACATTTTCTGACTTTTTTAACTCCTCTAACTTTTCTTTATCCCGTATTTCTTCGCCTATAATTCCGTCGCTACTTACTATTTGAAAAAGGGAGTCTTTAGGCCATTCAAAAGATCTGTCCGTAAATGCCGAAAATACCGCATCACTCTGAATAACTTTTTCTAATCCCTCGTTTACTCCTTTAGCAAGACCGCCCAGAACATTTTCTAAAGCTCTAGATTCTAGTCCAAATGTATCTATTACCTGATCTTCATTTAGTCGTATAACGCCTATAACTCCTTCTATCGAATTAAATTTTTCTATAACTTTTTTTGATACCTCTTCCTCCGATATCATGTGTAGTCATCTCCTCCAATATCATTAGCGGTCTCTCCTCACAAGTTCATTATTACAAAGAGATTGAGTGTAAGTATGTATAAATTTTTCTATTCTTAATGCTTTGGAAAATGGTTTTTGAGTGAACTGCTTCTAAAAGTTTTTTATGATGAACAATAAATCTTCTTCCAAAACCAACCTGTTTGCTTCTTTATAGCTTAGGAATAAAACGGGCAGTGTTCCCTGAAAAATCTATCTTGTGGAACACCTAAATATGTATCACAAAACAACCAAATAAAAAATAGGGAAGGAAGGAGTAAAAGCCTGAAACCTAAAGAGATTTAACAGGAATCTGAAAGATAAAGAAAAGCGGTATTTAAAACGATGAAAAAAGTATAAGCCGCTGTTAGCATCTTGTTTGGTAATTTAGGTTATATAACTGTAAGCTAGTGTTTTTAGCGCCGTTTTTTATGTTTATGAGAAACGGGGTAATATGTTGTTGAAAAAGTGATATTATATTACTTTTTGTTTTATTATCTAGTACTGGTAAAGTTGTGTAAGTAGTTAACAAGCTTTCCTGTGAAATAACCCTTTACAAACTCTAGTGAATTGTTATAAAGGAAAAGTTTAACATCCTCCATCTTTGATCTTATTCCCTCAAAAATTTCTGAGACTATTTTAATTGCAGTTATTTGTTCACCTAACTGGTTGAAACATTTGGGACAAACACAGATTAGCTGGGTTATTGTCTTTGATCTTGGAGAGATAAATTTCTGAACTGTTGTAAATTTACCGCACATTTCACAGAACATTAGGAATCACCAACATTTTTGTTGAACAGCTTGGCACTAAGCGTTCCTAAGGAGCTCACCTTCATTTTTAATACCAGCTCTCTTCCCCCGTTACTTATAACCGAACCAAACTCATAGCCTACGCATGAAAGCCCATTTCACACAGTGTAGCTGGGTGAGTCGCTTCAAACCCTTCTAAAGAAGGGCGATAACGCCTCAGCACCAAACAAATCCCCTCCTCCCTCTTATTTTACTATTCCGTTAAATTATTTTACGTGAAGAAATATTTTAATTTTACTACGCGGACAAGCAACAATAAAAAGTGCGTTCATCACTACCAAAAACTATATATACTGGAATTTACTACCTAATTCTCACCCAGTTTCCACCCTAAGGTGAAATCTGGTTAATAAAGAGTTTGAGGAATGTATAATGGCTAGAAAAGCATACACATCCGTGGCATATACCGCTGCTGATGATATGGTTTTTGGAGAAGCACCACACCCAGTATCAGCGCCAAAATGGGGCTTTGAAGCGGGCGCGGGGATGGTGCACCCTGACATAAAAGTAGCCCCACCACCAGGATCAGAAGCAACTTTAGAGAAATTAAAGACATCTCACGACCACTTTACAAGAGATGCATGTAACAGAGCTATAGGAATAGGTATTCCAAGCATCATGGTTGAACAAGAACATGTTTTCCAGCAAACCCACAAC
>JAEOSI010000008.1 GCA_016840425.1 Candidatus Wukongarchaeum yapensis | reverse complement strand
TAGCTCAAGAGCTTTCAGAATGCAACATAGGAGAGTTAAAAAAATCCTTCGTTGATTCAATTGTATATAATATCTGTGCTAAATATTTAAAGCATGTTACCTGCCCCGTGCCTACAGCGATCTTAAAAGCGGTAGAAGTAGGTTTCGGCCTAGCCCTTCCAAAAGATGTCTACATAGAGATCAAAGAAGAGTGTGAAGAATAAAAAACAAAAACCAAGAAAGGGAAAACTACTAAAATTCATTACTCGCCCCTACTTTTATTTTTTACAGCTTTTAAAGACCATGATATTTTAGAAGGAGTTTAGTATGCTAAATTGATTTCATAATTTTTAAACGTTAAAAATGTTCAAAATGGTTTAAAAGTAGTGTTTTTAACTTTAGTTTTATGAAAGAATGGGGAAAGTTGATTGTTTTTTTGAGGGGTTTTAAAGGAGTTACGTGGTAGAAGGGGCTTAAAATATTGCCTGCGGAAAAACCTAAGTATGTGGTTGATGTGGTTGAGGTAGTTTATGATGAAAGACATTGGTCTTTGTTTCAAAGTATGCAGGACAAAGCTATTAGTATAATGGAAAGCTTGGCAGAACACAAGATAAGGAGCATGGTTCATGGAAGTTTAGCAAGGGGGGATGTTTCCCCTACGAGTGATATTGATATAGTTGTTCCTTATGAGGTTTCAAGCTTTATGGTGGAGACTGCTTTAACGCGTATGGGGCGTGGTTCTTTTTATTCGAAGATGATGGTTCAGGCGACGCCTAAAAGTGTTTTAAAAGCCCATATATATCTTGAACCTGAGGTTTCTGTGACTTTTCCTTTAGTGAAGATGACGGAGCTTGAACATGAATTTTATAGGTTTGGGGGTGCGTTAGAGCTTGAAGGGTTGAGGGATAAGAAAAGGGTTCCGGGAGTGGATAAAAGGCTTATTTTAATAGAACCTACGGAGACGGGTCACAAGGAGTCCCCTGTTGTGGGGAAGGAAAGCGTTGTAGCTAGGAAGCTTGGTGTTGGTTTGTCTATTGTGAAAGAGAGGGTGAGGGTCCTTACGAGGCGTGATCAAGTAGGGCGTACTGGTGTGTATTTTAAGAGAGAGTTAGCGCCTTTTGAAAGTTTTGAGGAGGTTTTTAATGAGGTTTTAGCGAGGGATCCTGCGATAAAAAGGAGGCTAAAAAAATATGGTAGATAAGGGAAGTGATAGCGAAGGGAAAAAAGGGAGAAAGAGAAGAGTGCGAAAAAATGTTGGGGGTTCTCCCTATATTGGGAAGCTTCCCAGAGGTTGTGAGCTTTGTTTAGAAGGGGCTAAACTTGTCCTTTTGGTTACAGGGCTTTGTGATTCAAAATGTTATTATTGTCCCTTATCAGAAGGGAGAAAGGGTAAGGATGTGATTTATGCTAATGAAAGGAGGGTTTTGAGGGATGAGGAACTCTTAAAAGAGGGAAGAATCAGTGGAGCTGAAGGAGCCGGGATTACTGGAGGGGAGCCGTTTATGGTTTTTGAGAGAACCCTTCATTATGTAAAATTTTTGAAAGGGGAGTTTGGAGCGGGGTTTCATATACATCTTTATACTACGGGTAAAATGGCGACTATAGAGAGATTAGAGAGCCTTTATGAGGCGGGTTTGGATGAGATAAGATTTCATCCGGTGAGCCGTGTTTCCCTTGGAAGTTTGAGGGAGGCTTTGGAGTATGATTGGAAAGTGGGCGTGGAGGTTCCAGCAATACCGCAGGGAGAGGTGAAGTTGATTGAGATTGCGAGGTATTTAGAGGAGGTAGGGGTACACTTTTTTAATATAAATGAGATGGAGATTTCAGAGACCAATTTTAAGGAGTTAGAGAAAAGAGGATTTAGATTGAGGGAGGGAGCTATCGCTGCTGTGGAGGGTAGCGAAGAGGCAGCTTTGAAGGTCTTGGAGTGGTGTAGGGAAAACGTTAGAAAACTTTCAGTTCATTATTGTCCTACGTGGATAAAAGACGGTGTACAGTTGAGAAATAGGTTGTTAAGGAGGGCTAGAAATGTTGCAAGACCGTACCAAGAGGTCACGGAGGAAGGGTTGTTGTATTTTGGGGTTATAGAGACTATATCTTGCAGAGGAGATTCGGAGGAGGAAAGGGATCAGTTGGAGAGGATAGTGCGAATGTTAAGGAGGAGTTTTGAAGTGCCTGTGGAAATGTTGAGGGTAAATCCTAAAAAAGTTCGTGTAGAAACTGCTTGGTATATCTTGGAGGAAATCGCGCCTTACTTAAAGAGAAAGGGGCTGAAATGTGCTACTGTGGAAGAATATCCCACGAAAGATAGACTGCAAACTTTGTATTTGCCCTTGTGAACTACTCCCAGCTATCGCAGGGAGCTTCTCCCCTAACACTCTGAATTGCTAAAAGTTCACCTTCCATCGGAGGAGTTTTGGACATGTTAACTTCCATTTGTTTATACGTGCCACAGGCACAAGGCAGGCCTACTCTTGAGCATGTAGCCCAAAAGCCTGTTTCGTTAGAGTATAGAAAACTGAGATATTTAAGGCCTGTGGACCCTCATTTCCACCCTTCCGGACGGAGTCTTCACACCTATATGGATAATGCGGGATGAATTTGAATCACCTATGTCCAGACGCTTAGATAAACCACTACTTCACGTTGTTCTAACGGGAAAAGGTTTTAAGGGGAGCAAAAACTTAAATTTTTGTCCTTTTTGATAAGCAAATAATAGTTTATTTTTGTTTTTAAAGGACTTTATCCATGTTTTTTTAGTGTTGTAAGGTGGCTTTGTTTAATGGAGCAGTATGAGAGTCCTTTTGGTGCTACTAGACGCGCTGCTAAAGTGATTTGGTTTGGGATGTTTTTTGGGACTTGTGCTTATTTGTTGGTTGCTGTTTTTGTGGCAAGAGAAGTAACTTTTGATACGGCTGAAGAAGATCTTAATTTGATAGTGTTGGGAGTGGGGATTATTGGCTTTTTTAACGCGTTTCTTTCTAAATGGATTCCTGAACAGTTATTTTCGAGTCTACGTAAGGATTGGAGCCCTTTTACTGCATGGATAATAAGTTTAACTCTTGCGGATACCGTGGCGCTTTTTGGGATGATTATAGCATTTTTAGGCGCAGATTTAATCTTAATGGCGCCCTTTTTCATCGCAGGCTTTGGTCTTATGATCTATTATCGTCTTCATTTAGATAACTATTGGGATAGGTTTGCTGAGAGATCCGAAATCTATACATAAGGAAAGTGTTCTATTAAAGATGTTTTTAGGTGTTTTTTGATGAGGATTTTAGGCGTATTATTTGACTTAAACGGTGTTTTAGTTGATTCCCTTAACTTACATGCCCAAGCTTGGAGTAAAGCACTTACCATGAACAAACATCCTATAAGCAAGGAAGAGTTAAGATCACATAGTCAATTTGGAAAGTATGGTGGCGTTGAGCTTGTGAAGCTTTTAAATCAAGATATAAGCGATAATTTAGCGCAAAAAATAGAGGAGGATTATGAAAAAGAGTATAGAGGACTGGCGGAAAAGCACTTAAAATCTTTTCCTGACGCAGAAGAAACCCTTAAGCACCTAGATGGGATGGGGCTTAAACTTGGAGTTATAGCGAATGATAAGCGGGAAACTATTGAAAAAGATTTAGCTAAAGTAGGACTTAAGGATTATTTTGAAGTATTGACAGGGCTTGATGAAGTAAAAAAGGGTAAACCATCCCCCGAAATGATTGTGTTAGCTTGTAAACGTTTATTTATGAAACCATATCATGCCTTTGTTATTGGGGATTCAACAAGTGAGATGATCGCAGCAAAACAGGTACTATCTTTAAGCATAGGAGTAACCACGGGAGCTTGTACAGCGGAAGAATTAAAGGAAGCAGGAGCCCAATTCATTGTCGACAAGCTGATAGAAATAGTGCCCATAATAGAACGTTTCGGCTGAAAAACAGTAAATAAATAAAAAGTTTAAGTCTCATTTTTTAGAAAGATCCCCCCCCTTTTTTAGGCAGGTATTGCTGTGAATATGTTGTGTTTTGTGCGTACTATTTTTACGGAAAATTTTTTACCGATGGGTAAGGTACAATTTATCACTTGTATGAGCCTTTCTCCAGATAGGGCTAAAACAGTTTTTGGAAGCCTGCCTAGCCCTATTACTTTGGCTTCTAAGACTTCCCCTTTTCTGAAAGGTTTTAAGGGGGAGCGCCTTGAATGCACCCCAAAATCTTCTTTTCGGAGTTTTAGAGGCTTAATCTCAAGCTCCCTTTCAAGTTTTTCAAGGTGTTCGTAAAAACTTTCCATCTTCCTAAACCTTACTTTTTTAGGGTTTCGACCAAATCTGTATCTTAAACAGTTTTGAATGCCTAATATGGGCATTTTTTGAGTTTCTCCTTTCTTTTCGAGGAGAGCTTTTGTAAAAAGTACTGTCTCTTTTATGTCTTCATCGTTGATTCCAGGAACCCAAACTGGAGCGGTTAAAAGATCGATTTTTGAATTGTTAATAATAAGCTCAGCTATTTCAACTACGTGCTTTATGTCGTAACTTTTTGTTCCCGAGATTTTTTTCGCTTTTTTTGAATCTAAAGAGTTTATTGATAGGTTGATCCTTGTGAGACCTGCCTTTTCAAGATTTTTTATGAAATCTTTGTCGAGGAGAGTTCCGTTGGTCTGTATCGAGATAACTTCTACGCCCGGAATCTCATTAAGACCTCTTATCAGATCTAAAAGATAAGGGTATATTGTGGGTTCTCCTTGAGCATCTATGTGGGCTTCTAAATGATGGAAACCCTTATGAGAAGCTACCTCCTTAAAAACCTCTATCAGGCGATCAGGATAAGCTATATAATCTACTTTCCTTGTTTTAGAGTAAGGTCCTTCGTCCACGCTACAAAACACACAGTTCAGGTTACAGCCTGTACAAGGCTTTACCTCTATAAGGTTTGTGCCGCGATCTATTATGCCTATAAAATCGCTTCCCATTAATGGAAATCCTCGATCTAAGAAAATTAATTTTCTTCCAGTGAAGTAGTTTTGAGCCGTTTCTCCTAAGGATCTTGAAGCAAACTCTTCCAAAAGTTTTACCAATTCGCTTTCATCAACCTTAGAAGAGGCTTCAAAATAGAAAACTAGGTTTCCCTCTTCCTCCCATAAATCTATGCTTAAATCGCTGCTTTCAAGGCGATTACATAGGAAAGCATAAAGCTTCTTTAAATCTAAAACTCCCTTCACAGATCGCTTATAAGAGACAAAAACCCGATCACCTAAGAACTCTAAAGGAAACAGATCAAAAAGATGTGATAAATTAACAGTTAATGAAGTCATAAAATCACATATAAAAAAATAAAAAGTTGAATAAAATTTTTGTGTTTATTCTCCGAAAAGCTTTTTCCTTTTTTCAAGAATGTGGGCTTCTATTCCGTCTACTGCTTTTACTGGGTCATCTTCCCACACGACCTTACCGCCAGTTAACTCTTCTACATCTTCTGTCACTAAAGAGACAAGGTTTGGAGCTCCTGTAATAGGAAGGGTTGGAGATACGTGAGTGTAAAGGCCGAAAGCTATAGCAAAAATAGCGTCTATTGTGGCTTTCTGCTCCATCCATTCTGGTGCAGTAGCGGCTATTGGAAGATCGTATACTGGGACATTTAAAGCTTCTGAAACCAGGGCCACTAAGTGGGCTGCTCTTCCCGTATCGGTACACGTTCCAAAGCTTAAAACTGGGGGTATGTTTAACGCCTTACAAACCTCTTTTAGTCCCTCACCGGCAAGTTCTTGACCTTCAAGGCTTGTTAAACCGCCAACTTGAAGGGCGCCAATTCCACACCCCATCCCCAAAACCAAGAAGTCTCTCTTTATTAGTTCTTTGGCTACAGCGATGGTTGTTACGTCTTGTCCGCTGTTTTTTAGCGTTGTACAGCTTACCAAAGCCACAATTCCTTTAATTTTCCCCTCTTTTATCACCTCAAGTAGGGGCGATAAAGAGCCTCCGAGGGCGTCTAATATGGACTCTATCGAGAATCCTACGATCGCTTTTTTCTTAATTTGTGGGACGTGGGACGGTTTTCCGTTTCTTTTTTTGAAGTTTTCACAAGCAATCTTTATAAGTTCCATGGCTTGTTCTTCAGCTTCCTCTGGATGATAATCTATTCTCTTTTCACACCCTACAAGGCTTACAAGCTCAGATACGGGAATAACAGTACTGTTATATTTTTCAGCGTAGATACATAGAGCAGGCACGCTACAGTTCATATCGGCAGCCAAAAGATCTACTGCTCCCGTAGCCATGACCATCTCTTCATTTAACCAGTTTCCAGTCATACCTACAAAGAACTCATCTTTAGGATATCTTTGGAGGAGTTCTTGTCCTGTCTCTATAGAACCGATGACTCTAAGACCTTTTGCTCCTACATCTTTAGCCATTTGTTGGACTTCTGGCTTGTGGGCTATCTCTATCATGAGAGCGCCTAAGAACGGTTCGTGTCCATTGGGAAGTATGTTCACATATTCTGGGTCGAGGACGCCTAAATCGACCTCTGTTTCATGGGGTGTTGGTGTGCCAAAAAGTACATCTTGAGCAAGTTCTAAGGCTAGTAGGGCGCTGTAGGCAGTTGATATTCCCATTCTTAGAGCTTTTAAGGCTAATGAGACATAATCACTGTCAACGTTGGTTAAACAGCTTGAGGTAGCACGCATGATCTCGTGGAGAAGACCTCCTGGGAATATTCCGAGTTTTTTCCAAGTCTCTTTCCTTTCTTCTGGGGCGAAAATTTCCACCATAATAGAGGGAACGGTTTGGTCTCGATGCAAGTCTTCTATCATTATCTCTGCTACTTTTACGGCCAATTCGTTTACAGGTAGAGAGGGGTCTAATCCCAGGTTTTCAGCCAAATTTTTGAGCTTTTTTTCATCTTTTATTTTGAAGGGCGCTTTTCCTTCTCCGGTAGCTTTTAAGGTTTTGAAAACTTCGTTAGCATGATAAGCATAAGTAGATGCTCCCAATATGTTTCTTATGAGCATGTTTCGCATGGCCATTCCATCAGCATTTATACCACAAACACCCCTATCTGCCAAAGGATGATATCTTGGCTTTATTCTGCAAGGTCCATTGGAACATAAAGCACAACGAATGCCCTCAGAACAAAAAGTACAACGCTTCCCTTGAGCTTCAAAACGATCAAACACATTGGTCATTCCCTCACCATGAACCCTTTCATACATCTCTCGTATCGATTCATGAGCACTAATCTTTTCTTCAGCCAATTTTTAACACTCCTTTAAAAACTTAAATAATTCAAGTATAAATGTAGAAGAATAGTAGGATTTTTTAATAAAAATGCTTCCAAACACACAAAAAATAGATGTATGTCAACCTTTTACTTATGAACTTTTAAAAACCATAAATTTTTGCAAGGGGATTAATTTGAGAGAAACTTTTGTTAATTTTTTTAAGGTTCGGGATTATTGGATTGCTTTTGGTTACGATTTTTTGAAGAAGAAGGTGGTTTTAACCTTCATGCCCCAAAAAAACAAGGAAGTTTTGCTTAAACAGGTAAAGAGACTGAGCAAAAAGTTGGATAAAAAAGATCTGAAAATTAGGATAAGTGATAGCGTAGAAAATCAGGACTTATTAAGGATAGCAGAAGCTTTAATGGATATCTATGAGGGTAAAAGGGAAGATGTGATAATAGAGTATGAATATCCTTACGAAGTTACGAGTTTTGCCAAAAACGTTTATGAGGAGACAGCAAAGATCCCGAAAGGGTTCGTGTCAAGTTATTCTGATATAGCTATGCGGGCTGGTAAACCTAAAGCTTTTAGGGCTACGGGTAATATTTTAGCAGAAAACCTTCTCTGTTTAGTAGTTCCCTGTCATCGAGTGATTAAAAAATCTGGCGAACTTGGAGGGTTTGGGGGAAAGGAGAATAATCAGATGTTAAAACGAATGCTTCTTGAAAAAGAGGGGGTGAAAATCTCTGAAAAAGGAGTTGTTCAAAAAAATCATTTTTTAAAATAAGTGAATGAACAGAAGGAGGTAGGAATTATGGGTCGTGTTATTGTTGAGTTTACTGTTATACCCCTTGGCACAGGGGATGCTAGTGTTAGTAAGGAGGTAATGAAAGTGGTTAAAGAAGTAGCAGCTTCGAGGTTAAAATATCAGACAATTCTTTAACACTCCTTAAAAAATTTAGAATATAAAAAAGTAATGGGAGATAAGGAAAACAATATAATAAAACACATAATCCTTGAAAAAGAGGGATTAAAAATCTCTGAAAGAGGAGTTGCCCTAAATCTTTAAACATTTATTTCTTTTTCGTTAAATTTTTGGTTTAGATAGAAAAAGGTATATAAACTTCTCATGAAAATTTGAACCATTTGATAAGCAATAAGAAAAAAGCCTTAACACCGAAAAAAGAGGCGAGTAAAAAATGGCCGATATAAGGAAATGGAATTCAGACGAGCTAGACATTGATATAATGGTCGATTACGACAAATGTATAGGTGCCGGTGAGTGTGTAGAAGTTTGTCCCGAAGATGTATACGAACTTGTAGAAGGAAAAACAACAGCTCCACGAATAGACGATTGCTCAGAATGTTGTAAATGCGTAGACGCTTGTCCCACAGAAGCAATAGAACACAGTTCCTGTTAAAAAAAGGGAGCATAACCCCCTCAACAACCCCTTATTTTTATTAAAGCTGTGATGAGTTTTTCTTGGGGTAATATTGAAATAGGGGGGAAGTTTTCCGATAAGTGGATTAACAAAAAGGAGGTAGAAATTATGGGTCGTGTTATTGTTGAGTTTAGCGTTATACCCCTTGGCACAGGGGATGTTAGTGTTAGTAAGGAGGTAACGAAAGCGGTTAAAGAAGTAGCAGCTTCGGGGTTAAAATATCAGCTTACGCCTTCATGTACTATAATAGAAGGTGATGACTTATCTAAAGTTATCGAGGTTGTGCTTAAAGCTCATGAAGCGGTTTTTGAAACGGGGTCAAAAAGAGTAGTGACACGTATAAACATAGATGATAGAAGGGACAAAAAGCGAACAATGGAAGAAAAAGTTGAAGAAGTCATGAAAAATCTCTAAAAACAAAAAAAATCAGGCAATAAAAGATCAACGACCTATACACCCTAGAACACTTTTTTAAGTTAACCCACTTTTCAGCAGGGAATAATTTTGATAAATCGGTTTAAGTTTTTTATTTATTGGCGGGGAGAGTAGTATAAAGCTTGACTTCTTTCCACTCTTCTGGGTTTATGATAATAGAGTCTAGCATGCCTAATAAAAGCGTGTTATTTCCAGTAGTTACTTGTTCTTTACAAACATTGTAGAACCTGTCTGGCCAGAGGCCTAAGATTAAAAGATTTTCTCTATCTACTAAATTAAAAAACACTCCCACCTCGGTATTATCCCTTTTATAAATAGCCATAATTAAAAACATTGTTTTCGAAGAGAAATCTTCTTTTTTAGGCGATTTCAGGTCTTTTATACATTGAACTTCTTTGTAATTCTCCTGTTTCTCTATTTCTACCCAAAGATCAGTGAAAAAATCAAAACCTACCTTAACACCAAACTCGCCGAAATCAGCAAAATTAAGCTTTTCATCCGCCTCTTTACCCAACTTCTTCCCATCTAAAATGATGCTCCACTTCTTTTTAAAAAACACCAAACCATCCACCGACCCTTAAAAAACAACAAACACTAAGACAGAAATAAAATTTTCCCTCTTAATAATTTTATTAATATTGATAGTGGCGCCGGGGAGAGGATTTCCGCCAACGTAGCCCTAAAAACTACGCTATTCTCGAACCTCCGACCGTCTGGTTTCAACCATCTTTTACGGAGATAAACGAACCAAAACAGATGATAACAGCCAGACGCTCTACCAACTAAGCTACCCCGGCGCTGCAAAACGCCCTCAGAAGCCTCTACAGGCTATTTTAGAGGTTTCGATCCTTTGAGGATGTTTTTCTTCATATCGTTGACCTTCGAAGGAGGATAGTCCCCCATTATTTATAAAGTCAACGACGGCGCATAACGCCTGTTTGCGCCTAGTGCTACGACTCTCACGTAGTTCTTCAGCGTTTTCAAGGACCGAACGGGTTAAGTCGGCGAGGTAGGATCTGAACCCCGAAGACAGTCCGGTTTCCTCTACTTCCATCTCTTCCTTTTTATTTAAGTAGGAGAGCGCGAGCTGAAGCGCGCTGTTAGCGCCACCAGATTTAATTAGGAGATGCCTACAGAACCAGCGAAGGTTCATAGGTATCTCCCTCGTTGTTTCGAAGAAGAGGTTTTTTATTTTCGAAACTTGTTTCCATAGACCGCCCCACTGGCGGCAGATGCTCGCCAAAGGATCAGCGTCATCCTTCCATTGGCGACGCCCCTTTAGCTTTAAGCTCTTGGAAAGCTCTTTTGGAATCTTTTCGTTATTAAATCCTAATCCCCTTCTCCCGATTACGAAGGCGGCAGCTTCATGAGTGTTTAAACCGTACATTTTTTGGTATTTTATGGCTCCGATTATTGAACTGTAGGCTGGAAAAACTTCTATGTGAACAAAGTTCTCTTTTAAGGCTCTGCTTTTAATGGTTTTAATCATCTTCTCTTTGCAAAAGTTGTGAGTGGCACGATTGTATTTCGCGTTGGTGTCGTTATCCTTTTTGAACCTATCTAAACCCTCTGAAACAACAGTGTTCACGCCGAACTTTTTAGCCCACCTGAAAACCTTAACCAGTAGGTTTCCTATCAAGTGAGAACGTTTTTCGCTTCTTGTGTAAAAAAGTTCGTGGCATGGAAACCATCGATGCACTCTAAGATTACCGTTCGGAAAAACTATTGCTACTCCTATGCCCTTAACATTAACATCTAGGCCCATTAAACCTTTTTTGTTAGCATTTGAAAAAGTTTCATCCGGACAAGACAATTCTACCGTTATGTTAACATAATATTCTCCTTTATTGCGTATCACTCTAACTGTGTGGGGTTTTTTGTTAACAATCCTAGTCTTTTTCTGTTTTCCGACCGTTATTTTCTCAGTCTCTAGGTTAGATAGGATGTATGGTTTGAAAGGTTCTGGAACAAAAAGCTTATACTTCTTTTTTCGTCCCCGTTTTCCCTTTACTTTGCTAGGATAATTTATCAATAGGTAGAACTGTTTTTCCTTTTCTTCATAGGTTACTCTCAAGTTTCTGTTACCTTTTTGGTAAGCTTCACCCTTGTTATAAACTTGGTTTGTCCTCAAATCTCTCCATTCTTCCCCCAGTATCTTCCCCTTTATAAGAAGGTCAAAGTTACCCCTTCTTCCAAAGACTACCCTGGGGGTGGCTCCATTCTCTAAGTGCTGTTTTAAAAGATCCCTTTTCTCCTCATACTTTTTTATTCTGGCTTGTATGCCTTTGCGTTTCAGTTCAGAACGACACTTTTGCAGCTTTTTCTTACTCTTTCTTATCTTTCCCTCATAGTTTTCAATGTAGTAAGGTAATAGTTCTCTTTGACTATCTATTATCGCTTTTGCATCAATTATCGCAGAATCTACATACTTTGAGTTTAGGATAAATTTCTCAGAAAGCTCCTTTCGTATCTCCTTTTCACTACTTGTGACTTCTAGAAGTCTTTTGAAAGCGGTTCTTTTCGCAGATTGAAGCCTTCTCATAAGATCATCGATCTTAACACGGTCTTCTTCTGCTACCTCTAAAAGTTTGCCTTGAAAGGTTAAACGCACGCTTTCTGTTACTGTTCTTCGCATAATTTTTACCCCATGAAGGATAGATCATTCATATAATATATACCATATATAAACTTTATAGAGAGGGGGGCAAAAGTGAATATATTAGGCTTTCAAACGAATAAAAAAAGAAAAACTAAAAAAAGCGAAAGTGAAATTCTAAATTCATGAAAAAAATAAATAAATCCTTAGTAAAAAAGAAGACCTCATCTCCCTGCTTCTTCTTTTTCTACTTTTTCTAGCCAGTCTGTTATGGCTTCTTCTGCTGCCTCGCTTAGGGAGCCTTTTCCTAGACCAAATAGTGCGTAGGCTTTTTCACGGAACTTGTTTGCTATTGATTCTGGTAGAGAGATTGTTATGTGTTGTTTTTCTTCCTTTCTTCTTCTCCTTCTTCCTGATGAGGATGATGTTCTTTCTTTTTGGCTCACGATTTTTCACTTCTCCTATTATGCTTTTTTTGCTCTTTGTCTTTTTATGAATTTATATTATATATGTTATATGCATTAGATTGGAAATAAAAAATGCATATATATTTTTTTATACTTTTTTCATCGAATCTTAAAATCATTATTTTATAATCATCTGTCAAAACATGTGATTTTTAAAGAAAAGGCAAACGTTAGTCTTCAGACTGTTTAATTTTTAAAAATAACTAGAAACAGTGCCTATTAAAGTGGAGAAGTAAAAATGAAACGTATTTTGTTTATCTGTGTTGGAAATGCGGGTAGAAGTCAGATGGCAGAAGCTTTTGCTAACCATTATGGAAAAGGAAAACTAATAGCTTCTAGCGCAGGCACAGAACCCGCAGACAAAGTTAATCTGCTTGTCGTCGAAGCCATGAAAGAGAAAGGGATCGATATTTCGGAAAATAAACCAAAACTGTTAGATAAAAAAATGATTGAAGAGGCTAACACCGTTATCATGATGGGGTGTAGTGTCGAAGAATCATGCCCTGCCCCTTTATTCAAAAAATCAATTAGCTGGGAGCTGGAAGATCCAAAAGACAAACAGCTTGAAAAAATACGTCAAATCAGGGATGAAATAGAAAAAAAGGTATTAAACCTGGTTTCAGAAGTCGACTAAAAATGTTATGGTGGGCCCGAAGGGATTTGAACCCTCGACCTTTACCGCGCAAAAATCTTAAAACATTAGTGCGTCGCGATTTCTAACCTCTTTTATTACAGCTTATGAAGAGGTTAAAGGTTATCAGTCGCGCGCTCTAACCAGGCTGAGCTACGGGCCCTCTTGTTGTTTTAAAACTTCTTGTCAAATCATAATTCCTTTATTTTACCGAGAAAATTTGAAGAATTCAATCATTTTTATAGATAAGTGAAGATTAAAAAGTTAACGTTATCGCTTTAAATGTCTCATAACACTTTCTTTTCTCTATCTTTTCCAGAATTCTAATATAAACTAAATGGTATACTAAAACGTCTCAAATGGATTCTCCGATAAAGAAACCTCTTTCTGGCAGAACTGTATAAAGTAGTGGTTTATTTAACCATCTTGGTAAGGGGGATTTTAAAACCACTATTTTCTTTTCTGGAATTCTTTCAGATTCGCCGATGAAAAGCTTTATCACAACTTCGCTCCTATTTCCAAGCATAGCCAGAGTGCTATTCCTCACAGCGGATGGGTTTAATACAAAGATAGTGCATCCTAACGGTCGATACTTTGTAGCCGTTAAATAAGCAAGTTTTAATGCTTCATTCTCTCCACACCACTGAACCACCGTGGTAAGTGATAAAATAACTCCCAAATAGTCCCCGTTTGCCGATTTTTCCAGTAATTCTTCCCAAATAGTATTAAAATAGTTTGTGATATATGTGTAGTCTGTGGGTTTTTTACAGAAATATTTTTCGGGCTTATAGAACTCCTCTAAACTAAAAGCATGGGTGTAAAAATCGGCCAAGATAAACTTATTTTCCTCCTCAAACCTTTTAGTTACCCATCCAAACTCTCTCATCTTATCTCTAACCTCTGAAGGAGGATAATCAAAAACAGAAAGTAGTCCCTTTCCCCCCTCTTTAAGATGTGAATACAACATTTCAAAAGCTAAAGCTTCAGGATCTGCGCCCATATTTCCAAGCAAAAGAACAGAAGAATTACGAGGAAAACCTCCCCCTAAAACCTCATCAAGCTCACGTATACCAGTAGAAATAATCTGCATACATCCTTCGCCCTAAAAACCTATAATATAATAAATGTGGAAGTTTGGGAGGTTAATTAAACCCTTGTTGTATTACTTTGATTTATGAAATAAAAACTCGATTGTTTAAAAGTTATTCGAATAACATAGTTAAGAGAGAGTAGAACTACCCAGAAAGTTTGTGAAACTTTCTATGATATAGCTATTATATCCTCAAGATAATAGTAAAGATCATATGTCTATTAAGGATACAAGGACCTCTTTTATACGATTACTCTGCTCACTTTCCATGGATTACCGCAAAGTGAATGACGTTATTGAGGCTCAGTTCCAGAACCCTTTGCTTCTTTCTCTACACCTTCGGGGGGTTGCAAAGACTCTCTCAAGACGTATCTTGCTTCCTTCTCCTTCAGTACTCCCAAGTCAACTATCATATAGATTGTTCCGTCAAGCATCGCGATTTTATCATTCAAAAGTTGAACGATGCGCAAAAACCTCTCAAACCCCGTAATGCTGACAATATACTCGATGCCTTCGAACAAGATCACACCTTCTGGTGCACGTTTAAAGAACTCTGAGATGACTAAGAGGAGAGTCATAGTATCTGATGGGTCTACACACACCAGCTCTGGTACACGGTTGGAGGTCAACCAGACCATTTCTATTTCTCTACCAATCTTTCTTTGGAAGCGTGGAGGGAAAGTACGCGTAATAGCTAGAGCTGGACGATTAGCATCCTTTCTTGAGCGGAAGATGGCATAAGCTTCATTTTCTCTATCCACGGGGTAAAGGAACAGTGATCCTCTCTCTTCTATATCGATTTCGGGGATCGGTTGTGTGATTAAAATCTCATGCTCGAGCTCTACTCGTTTTAAGAGTTCTTCTAATGACTGTTGTAGTTCAGCTTTTGACTTTTCCAGCTCTTCTGCCCGTTTTTTAAGCGCTTCCTCAGCTCGCTTGCGGTCAGTAATGTCGGTTACTATTCCGAGGATGGCTTTTTCGCCTTCATAGTTTATCAATTTTGTAGTTAGTATTGCTTCAATTTTTTTTCCGCCTTTGGTAAGAAGGGTATAATCGTATGGTTCAACCTCTTCGCCCTTCATGTGTTTGCTAAGAGCTAGTTTTACTTTTTCTAAAGATTCTGGTGCAACTAAGATTAAAAAGTCGAAGTTTGGTGAATAGAATTCATCTTTTGTGTATCCCATGATCTCTTCGGATTTCTTATTGGTATAAACTATTTTGCCTTTTTTATTGATGAAAATCATGTTTGGTAACTGTTCTGCAAGGGTTCTGAACTTATCCTCGGATTCCTTAAGCGCCTCTTCTGCTTTTTTCCTCTCAGTAATGTCGGTTAGAACTCCTCTTACCCCTATAACCTGATTTTCTACATAGATCGGCTTGCTGTCAGTTCTTATCCAACGAATTTCTCCAGATTTTGTTAAAATCCGATATTCACCCGGTTCTAGATGTCCAGAAAGGATTTTTTGAAATGCTTTACTCATACGTTGCACGTCTTCTTTATGGATAAAAACTGTGGAGTGAGAGCCTATGATCTCTGACGGACTATATCCAGTGATCGATTCTATGACAGGGCTGACGTAGGTCATTACACCATCTTTGTCAATAGCATAGATAACATCATTTATGTTTTCTACCAAGTCGCGATACTTCTTCTCCGATTCCCTAAGTGCCGTTTCAGTCTTCTTGCGCTCTGTGATGTCTATAACAATTCCTCTTAAGCCAACGGTTTTCCCCTCCTCATCAGTAATGGAAGAGCTATGTATAATAACTGGGAATCTGCTACCGTCTTTCCTCTGTGCCATGTACTCACGTATACCTAAATCTTCTCCGCTTAGTACCCTCCGAATATTCTCCTTAGCTCTATCCTGGTCTTCGGGAGCGATCATTTGGAGGGCATTCAATCCCTTATCAAAATCTGCACGAGTATAGCCAAAAATATCGAATCCAACCTGGTTAACAAATATAAAATTCCCTTCTATATCCGTTTCAAAAACTATTTCTGGTAATAATTCAGTCAACTCTCTGAATCTCTTCTCACTCCTCTTCAGCGCCTCCTCCGTCCACTTATGTTGGTTTACTATTTTTTCCAGTTCGACAATTCGTTGGCTTAATTCAACTAATTCATCTATAAGTTGATCTTGTGTCTTATCTTCAACATTCAGCATTTTGTATGTCTCCTAAAAAATGAAGCAATTTCGCCTAATATATCCCAGATATACGAAGACTTCAACCCTTTAAATCTCCCCTATTTTTCCCTTATCAAAGGATCTTCTCTGTACTTTTATTAGTTTCAAAGTATAATATTTCTTTGGCAAATTATAAATACTCTTCATCCATCATTACAATAGCAAACAAAATAGATAATGTAATTATCAAAATTATAGTATTGCTTTGGATTTACTGGTGTTTAACTGAGGTTTGTTGTTGGTGTGATCTTTTGGGCCCGTAGCTCAGCCTGGTAGAGCGCTGGCTTCGCATACTAGGGATGTTTTTCTTTATATCCTTGGCAGGATTAGCCAGAGGCCGCGGGTAACAGGGTGTGTTTTTGCATCTTGTTCGCGAATTCGAATCCCGCCGGGTCCATTATTATCCGGCTTTAAACTTGGGCTGATTTGATGGAGAATTTGTTTTCTCCCGGGCTCTCCAACCTTTTTTGTTTAGTGAAGTTTTTTGGGTTATTTTTTGTATGGTGTTGTTTTAGGATGACGCTTTTAGGTAGCTTGGGTCAAGGTATTAGTAATGCTTTTAGGAAGTTGCTTAGGCGTCCTACTGTTGATGAGAAGGCTGTTGAGGAGTTTGTGAAGGATCTTCAGAGGGCGCTTTTGATCGCTGATGTTAATGTGGACCTTGTTTTAGCTTTGAGTGAGAGGGTGAAGAAGAGGGCGCTTGAGGAGAAGCTTCCTCTAGGTTTGACTCGTCGTGAGCATGTGATTAAGGTGCTTTTTGATGAGTTGACTGTTTTTTTGGGGGAGAGTTATCAGCCTTTAAGGTACATTAGCGGTAGGTCTAATGTTTACATGCTTGTAGGGATTCAGGGATCTGGAAAGACTACTACGGGGGGAAAACTTGCAAGGTATCTTAAGAAAAGAGGTTTGAAGGTAGGCCTTGTTTGTGCAGATACCTATAGACCGGGGGCAAGTGATCAGCTTAAACAGCTTTCGGAAAGGGTTGAGGTCTCCTTTTATGGAGAACCTGATGCGAAGGACGCTGTTAAAGTTGCTGAGAGAGGGGTTAAGAAGTTTAAGGGTGAGGGATATGATGTAATATTAGTGGATACTGCTGGACGTCATAAGGAGGAGAAGGGTCTTTTAAAGGAGATGAAGGAGATAACGGGGAAGATCAAGCCTGATGAAATCATTTTGGTTTTGGATGGTACGATAGGACAGCAGGCTTTTAATCAGGCTAAGGCTTTCAATGAGGCTACTGATATAGGTTCCATAATTGTTACGAAGCTTGACGGGGCTGCTAAAGGTGGTGGAGCCCTTTCTTCTGTTGTGGCTACGGGGGCTAAGATCAAGTATATAGGCACAGGAGAGAAGCTTGATGAATTGGAGACTTTTGACCCGCCAGGGTTTGTGGGTCGACTTCTTGATATTGGGGACATGAAAGGTCTCCTTGAAAAGATTAAGGAGGCGGAAATAACCCCTGAGCCTGAATTGGCTAAAGCTTTTATGACTGGAAAGTTTACGTTGCGTCATCTTTTAATGCAGCTTGAATCGGTAAGCAAGATGGGGCGTCTTTCTCGTTGGCTTTCCTCAATACCAGGTCTGGGCTCTCAGCTTCCTGCAGGGTTTGATGATATGAGTGAGGAGAGCATGAAAAAGTTTAGGGCTATACTTCAAAGCATGACACAAGAAGAGCTTGATAACCCGAAGATTTTGGACAGATCTCGGATTAACCGTATAGCTCGTGGCTCGGGGACCAGTATAAAAGATATAAGAACCCTTGTGTCCCAATATCGTATGTCTAAAAAGATATTTAAGCAGATAAAACGTGGTCGTAGACGGGGGGCTCAAATACCTTTTATGCCTAAAATGCCACCGGATTAATTCTTTTATGTTTTATAGTGTTCTTTTATTCTTCTTTTTTGTTTTCTTTATTTTTCCCTTTTTTCTTTGGTTTGTCAGCGGCGCGGAAAAATAACCAATCTTTTTCTCCTCTTCTTTTCCATCTTAAGAGGGTGTAGCGTCCTTTCATCTTTTCTCCTTTTAAAATGAAGACAAGTTTTTCCGGTTTTCTTGACTCAAGCTCGTAGCTTCCACTATCCCAAACGGTTACTTTGCCTGCCCCATACAGACCTTCAGGGATCTCTCCTTCAAAATCTATGTAACTCAAGTCATGATCCTCAGTTTGGATAGCTAAACGCTTCTCTCCCTTTTCCACAAGGGGTGTTTTCGGTAAAGCCCAAGACTTTAAAACCCCATCCATCTCAAGCCTTAAATCCCAATGCAACTTTCTTGCGTGATGTTCCTGGATCACAAACCGCCCTTTCTCCATACAAAATCTACCACAAAAGCAGAATATAAACCCTTCATAAAAATCATAAATGAACTTACAACAGTTTCTTAGAGAAATTTTGTTTTTGAAGATGTTTTTAAATTGTTATAAAGCGGATATTAGGTGTTATAGTTATGGTTTTTGGTTCTTTTTTTGGGTAAACTAGCATGGTTTTGACCAATTAGATCACCTGTATATAGATATACATACAGAAAATAAGAACTTGCTTAACCATTACTAAAAAGATATTTAGTTTTGCTTCACAGATAATTAGGATTTAATATATTTTTACGTTATTTTGTTTTTTAAAGAGGGGGGGGTGCTAATGTTGAGAAGTTAAAGTTTTTTAAAAAAAGATTTTGTTGTTTTTTCGCTTTTTTATTTGGTTGTATGGTATTGACGGGATGTTATAGTGGGCGGTTTCTTTTTTTGGTTTTAAGAGTTTTTTTATAAGGATTTCAAAGGCTAGGTCGATGTTTTTTCCGTTTAGAGCTGAAGTTTCTATGTAAGTGTCAATTTTGTGAGTTTCCATAAACTTTTCCACGTGTTCTTTTGTTACTTTTCGATCGTTTACGAGGTCTGCTTTTGTGCCTAGAAGGAGGAGGTTTTCTAGATCTATTTCTTTTTTGAAAAGTTCTAGCCATCGGGATAGGTTTTCAAGGGTTATGGAGTTTGTAAGGTCGAAAGCTAAAAAGCCGCCCTTAGCGCCTTTTATATAGTTTCTGAAGACTCCCATTTGTTGGAAACGCTGTTGACCTCCCAAGTCCCAAATGATGAGGGAAACTTTTTTACCGTCTATTTTCACGCGATGGATGTGCAATGCGACGCCAATGGTTGCTTTTAGGGGCTCGAGGAAGACTCCGTTAATCCAACGATGGATGAGGGAGGTCTTACCGATCCCTTCTTCACCGCCCATTAATGCCTTGAATTTGTATTCTTGGGAGGTTTCGTTATTTTTGCGCGTTTTTTTATCCCACCTATATTTATTTATAAAAATTCTTTTGCAATTTTAAAGTCTTTTCGGAAACTTTATTCTCAAATGATCGCAAAAATTTTTCCCATGATTTTTGAGAGGCTTATTCTGCTTTTTTCTTGTTTAAAATTGAAAATAGTCCATAAAAATAGAAAAAGTAAAAGTCTAAAAAGTGGAAGATTTACGGTTCAAAATTTTAATATTCTGGATGGACGAGCACTTTTTCCACATTTGGAATGTTTGTTTTAATTTTTTGTTCTATTTCTGTCGCTATTTCGTGGGCTTTTTTAAGGGTCATATCCTTATCCAGGACTATACAAAGATCTATGTGCATTTTAGAGTTTATCTCAGCAGCCTTTATGTTACATATAGCTCTAACTTCTGGTACGGCTTTCACTACCTCTTCAATTTTGTTCTCTACATATCGTAAATCTTTTGGCTTGACTATTACTGGCTTTTCTACAGGTTCAGGGTGAGTAGTTATCGTCACTTCGGGATAGGTTTTGCTCAACTCTTCCCTTATCTTTTCCTCTATTTTTGAAACAATATCGTGTGCTTCTTTGAGCTTTATCGTATCATCAAAGTCTATGTGAAGCTCTATGTGAGCTTTTCTGCCTCCTTCTGTTTCCCATATAAAGACATCGTGAACCCCTTTTACCTCGAAAAAACTTTCACCCAAAATGATTATTTTGTCCCTGATTGACTCATCTGAAAGCTCTACTGTGTCTGAGTGGATTAATACGTCTGCGTTGGAAACTATTTCCTGTACTCTTTTGTATGCTTGATTTATGATTTCAGAAACGCGGATGAAAGGGGTTGTTCTGCTTATGGAGACATGAAGATTTATAAACGTTTTTCGACCCGCTTTCCTCACTCTTACTTCGTGACAATCGTAGATTTCAGGTATTTTCTCCAGCTCTTTCGAGATTTTTTCAGCTAGCCCGGGTGGGGCTGCGTCTAAAAGTTCTGCTATTGTGCTTTTTGATAGGGTTACTCCCGTGTAGAGGATGAAGGCGGTTATTATTAAGGCTGCAAGGGGGTCAGCTATCAAAACTCCGAAAAGGCCGTTTAATATTAGGGCGCTTATTATTACTACGTGATCTAAGGCATCGGTCAATACGTGGATAGCCGATGCTTGTAGGGCAGAGCTTTCAAGTCTGGAAGCGATTTTTGAAACATAAATTGCCACAACAACGTCTACAAAAATGCTGAACAGCATAAAACCTATCCCTAAAGGAACTTCTTCTACTTGATCGCTTCCATAAATAATAGCCTTAACACCGCGATAAACTATTAGGAAGCAGATAGCTATTAATAGGCCTATTTCGACGAGGGTTGCGAGGCTTTCATGTTTAAAATGGCCGAACATATGATCTTCGTCAGCAGGCTTTAAAGCAGCTGATATCCCGAAATATGCGATTATAATGGCTACTAAGTTTATGAGGGAGTGGGCCCAACCGGAAAAGACCGCGAGGCTTCCTGTGATGATCAGCGCTATGCCTTCAGTAATAAGGAGAAGGGTTACGCCTATTAGGGAGACACGTGCTGCTTTTATACGAGCACTCCTCTCGTTTTCCATAAATAATCCCACAGTAAATTAAGAACAAAAAATATTATTTAAGGATTTTAAATCTCTTAATGGATTTTGGTTAAGGATATTGTATAAGGTTAAAAGCTTAATAACTTTTTTTAGGGAGGGAGTTTTTTCTTTGGTTCTGTTTTTTTGTTTTTTGGGCTTGTTGCTTCAACGATTTCTCTTGCGAGAATTGATGCTGCCCCGATGTTTTTATTTTTTAGTTCGCCTCCTTGGCCCACGTATGTTATGGTTGAGGTTTTATTTTCGTGGCCTTGAGAGGCACCATCTATGAATATTTTCTGGTTTATGCCGTAGCGGTTTAGGAATTTGGATAGGAGGGTTGAGAAGTCGAAGACGATATCTTCAAAGGTGTATCCTTTGCTTCTTATGTTGTCTATAAGGTGCCTTTTTAGGGTAATGGTTAGGGTTAAGTTTGAGTTTTGCACGATTTTTGCTCGGTATTTTTCAAGGGAGGAGATAGCTAATTTTTTCGAGTCTGACGGGGCTAAATGTTGGTTTAGGCTTACTGCGCTTATTGCGAACAGTTCGCGATCTGTTTTTCCTGCTTCGTCGACACCTACATGTATTTGGGATGCTTTAACCTCTTCAGAGGTCATGTTTAACTTGTCTGAACCTTTAAAGACATCAGTTATTGCACGGGTGAAATCTGTTGAGCCCGTGATTACTAAGGTGTAATCTTTTCTTTTTGTTATGAAGATGGATACTGTACCCTCTTGAGAATCAAAGCGGTGTACAAGGTCTTCCCTTAGCTCTTCTCTCCTTTTTAAACCATGCTTCTCAAGGACTGAAACGATGTGTTCTACCGTTTTTAAATCAAGTTTTTTAAAAACTGTTGCCAAAACAACAACACACCCATAAAAAAAGAAATAATTGTTTTTAATTAATTATTCTTCCATATTAAAGTTTTAATTTCGCTAACTATTCTAAAATTAAAAGGAAGACAAAAAAAACATTATGTTACCCCCTAACTTTATTCCTCATCTTAAGGTTTTAAAAAGACTTAAGATTAGAAAAAACAAAAAGTACTATAAGTAAGTTATTTTTGGCGATGAAATTGACTAAAGCATTTTCCATAAACTCTAACGGAGAGTTGAGAGAGACAAAAGCACACCCTTCCGCCTTAAAAGATGACGAAGCAGTCTTGATTGTTAATGATGCAAACAATGTCATATATTGCTGGAAGGGGCCTGATATCGAGACCAAAAAACGTTTTGATGCAGGAAAAGCAGCGGCAAACTTAAACGCCAGATTAGGTCTTAAGTATAAGATTAAGCATGTTGAAATTGGTGAAAAAGAGGATCTCCTTGATGAGATGTTTACGAAGCCAAGATATAACGTGCCTATGGGCGTTCAAAAAGATGGAGGATTAGGGAGAAAAGAGACGTTAGATAGACTTGTAAAACCCTCAGACTTGTTGCCTAAAGAAGAGAACCTCATAAAACCTTCAGAACGTTTAGCAGAAATAGAGAAAGAGACTGTAAAAGAGGGATCTTCTGGGTATGAGTCTCCTTTAGCGGAGACGGTTACACCTTTAACTTTGAGTGTTGAACAGATCGAGGAAGAGCTTATGGTCGAAGCGTTTGTTAAGGGTATACTTGAGAATCCAGAGATACGTAAACGAGTGATCGCTCAAATAGATAAAGAGCTACTTGTGGAAGCTTTTGCAAAAGCTATCGTAGAAGATCCAGAGATACGTAAACGGTTTTTAGATAAAATTAAAAAACTCACATAAAAACAAAAAAACAAGAAAAAACAAGGCATAAGGGGAGAAAAAAACAAACAATTTTGTCTATTTTTATTTAAAAAATAAAAGTATGAGGATTTTACTCATTTTGAATACTCCAAGTTTTTGTTTTACCCGTAGGAATCACTCCATTTTTTTCCTATTTGCAATTACTATACTGATCAAAAAGAAAATTATCACGTAAGCCGTCATAACCAAGGTTCCTAGGATAAATCTGGTTGATAACCTCCAGAAACGTAATCTTCTCCGGGATCATTAAGTGTTATTTCGGATCCTAAAACGACTGTTATCAAACCTGCAGAATAGGTTATAAGATAACATGGTTCAACATCGACTACTTGTAAAACAGTGGCTATCATTGGTATTATTATCAACAAAAAGAAGAATCCAAAAAGCGTTGATGTTATCTATCTTTTGAAAACACAACTAAAGAAATATACCAGACTCACTGCACTAGCAGCAAAAAGTAACGCTACTAAGTAAGATTTAGTTAATTCCGCCGGAATTTCTGAAGCATCGTATATCTCCGCTATTTTCAATACTTTGACAGGATAGTATAGTGAAATCGCTAAAAAATGATGCGATTAATGCTGCAACATACTTACCTGCAAAGATTGAAGTGCGTCTTTGTGGGATTGGGAATAACAGCAAATCTGTCTTTTTTTCAAACTCACTAGACACAGCATCTCCTGTAACTAATGCTACAGAAACGATTATCAACATTTCAATAAAATCTAGATTTAACTGTTTG
>JAEOSI010000007.1 GCA_016840425.1 Candidatus Wukongarchaeum yapensis | reverse complement strand
TCCTTGAACAAAAAGAAAAAATAGAGCAATTAAATACTAGTTTTAGGGGGTTTTAAAGCTTTTTGATTATTTTTCAGCTTGTTCAATTAATGGGCCTAAGTTTATTTCGAAGGCTGCTGCGGGGAGTTCGAGTCCCCAATTGGTTACTACTTGGGGGTGGATTTCCCCGATTATTCCTAATTCAGTGTTGTCTGCCTTGATTTTACCTGTTCTTCCTTCAATAAAGGAGGGGTGGGAAGTTTCTTCTAAACTATATTCGGTGCCTAGGAGTTGTAAAAGGGTGTCTAGGGCTCCATGGATTTCTGCAAAACTTGCGTTGGCATGGATTGTTATACAGGCTAGGTTTTTCTTTATTTTTATCTCCTCATTGACCACCTGAACTATCTCTCCTGCTTCGAAAATTCTTTGGGGGTATTCTTCGTGGGTATTTTTTGAAAGGAAGTTAAGGAGACCTGGAAGTAAGGAGTTCCGAGTAACGGAGTAGTTTATGGATATGGGGTTTGCTACTTCAATAAGTTGTTCCCTGTTTTCTTTTAGCATTTTTGTGGTTAAATATTCGGGATTAGTAAGGCTAAAAGTTAATACTTCTTGATAGCCTAAACCTATGGTCAAATCGCGTATTTTGTAAACGTATTTTGTAGGAAAGGATAGCTCGCCTAGGGTCATTTTTGGATTCCATCTTGGCTCTATTTTATCGTATCCTATGGCTATAGTTATGTCTTCGACTATATCAATGGGGTGCATGATGTCTGCCCTGTAAGCGGGAGCTAAAACTTTAATTTTTTCACCTTCAAGATGTGTAGCATCATAGCGTTTTATTTTAAGGTATTCCACCACTTCTTCTGGGGTTAATTTGATACCGATAATTTTTGAGGCATAGTTTACGTCGATCTCCCATTCAAGGGGGTTTAGGTTGGGGGTTATGAAGGTTTTTTCACCGTTTATCTCGTATGGAAAATTGAGGGTTAACGCGTAGATTTCGCCTCCCCTTTCAGCTAGGGCGGTGACTATGCCGTCTAAAACGCAGTTTACCGCGTTCCAGTCTGTTCCTGTTACTTCTACTAAAACTTCTTCTGTGTATTCGTCCACTTTTCCTGTTCCTTCTGAGTTTATTATAGGGGGCATACTTAAAATATTTCCTTGGGAGTCTATTAGAAGGGGGTAGTAGGGGTTATCGGCTATTATGTGGCCAAAATCCCTGCCTTTTGGGTGAACTTCTAATATTTTGCGAAGTGTCATAGGTTTAGTGAAACCTAAAGGAATGAATTTAACTTCATCGGGGTCTGCCACTTTATAGTATATTGGGGGAATTAGGATGTTTTCCCCTTCTCTAGTCCAGTTATATAAACCGATGCTTGTCTTTTCTCTCCTTCTGCCGTAGGAATTGTCCTTCTTTTCACTATACTGTATAAACTGTTTTATCAAGTAATCGTCAAATGAGATGTTCTTTACAAGCGCACAACCAATAAAAGGTCTTATATTTTTTAAACGTGAATCCACTATCACTTCAGCTATCGAAGGGTTCACTTTATATTGTGGTAACCCTTTTTCTCCAAGGACACCTCTACACTCTCTTGCTAATCCTTCAACACACCATAAATCAGGCCTATTAGAGTCTTTTATGTCTAGTTTTAACTCGTCATCTATAATGGTATCTATCTCTGTTTTAGCGTAATGTAAGAGGGAGTCAAGTTCTTCTATTTCCCAAGTTTTTCCGTCAAGAAGGTTGCATAAGTCCTCATAAGACACGGAAATAGTGACCATTTTTAAGAACATTCCTTTTGTTTTGCATTTTTTTTTCTTAAACTTAAATTAAGACTTTTGAGCGTCTCATCCAGCCTAGATCCTCGTTGAACAAATTCCTAATATCGTGTATTCCCGCTTTAACCATGTATAATCTGTCCACGCCAAGGCCCCAAGCAAGGACAGGCACTTCCACTTTTGGTGGTGCAGTCACTTCTGGCCTGAAAATTCCTGCACCTCCAAACTCTACCCATCCCATTTCGGGATGTTTAGCGCTGAGCTGTACAGAAGGTTCGGTGAAGGGATAGTAATCAGGGATAAATTTTACGTCTTCTGCTTTCGCAATCTCTACGGCAAACATTTTAAGTATGCCTAAAAGATCCCGAAAAGTTAAGTCTTCATCCACTACTATTCCTTCTACTTGATTGAATTCTGAAAGATGAGTCGCATCAACAACATCCGGTCTGTAACATCTTGCTATGGCGAAATATTTTGAGGGAGGTTTTGCTTTGAGTAGCGTTCTTGCCGAGAGACTGGTGCCTTGCGCTCTTAACATGAGCTTAGCAGCTACTTCAGGACTCCATTTATAGCGCCACCCTATAGAACCCGTTCCACAACCATCTTCATGGGCAGATTTAACCCGTTCCACTACTCCACCTGGGGGTAGTTTGCCTTTCGCTGGTTTTTTTATAGAGTATGTGGCACTCCAAGTTCTCGCAGGATGATCTTGAGGCTGATATAAGGCGTCAAAGTTCCAAAATTCAGGCTCTACTAGGGGGCCGATCATCTCTTGGAATCCTAAGGATACCAGTTTAACCTTTAACTCGTCTAGAAAAGCTAAATATGGCTGTTTTCTTGCAATATAGGTTGTAGGCGGCCTAGCGGACAAGTTATATCTTTTTAACCGTGCTTTTTTCCATGCTCCTGAAAGAATTAAATCCCGATTTAGAGCCGTTACTACGAGAATAGGCTCTATTTTTCCTTCTAACAAAGCTTTAGACAAGGAAAGTGAATATTTCCTTTCAATCTTCTTTTTAAGCAAATTTCTGTCCAAAAGTTTCCCTATCACTCCTATTTCTTCAGGGTTTAAATCGGATAAATAAACAAGGTTTTGGGCAATTTTTTCTAAAAGCTTTTGTTCAAGTAATCCTTTATCTAAAACTTCCAACCCTTCCGCAGTTATGGAGAAAAGGGCGCCTTTATCCGTTTTTTCGCTCTTAACCCATTTATTACGCATACACCATGTTAACCCTATTTTAGCACCATTTTTCCCTAAAGTTTCTCTTATTTCCTCAATTCTTTTCTTTCTATCCCTCAAAATTTTTAAAAGATTCCACTCAGGTAAACCATCTTTAGCATAAAGGAGACCTTCAGAAGTTAATTCAACTCGTTCAGTCTCTTCAGAAAAAAGTTTTAACAACCCCTTGTCAGAAAGGTCGGAAAGTATCGGAATCAACTTTTCAAGGTCTTCCCCTAATCCTTTTGCAACTTCTCCCACAACATACTTTTGAGCACTTTTCCCTTCTTTAAGGAGGAAATCCATGATTTTTTTTCCTTTCACAGAAACTTCGACCGTTTTTACATCCATCGAAGACATACAAAAATACCCCTAGTTTAATTATTTTAAAAATTTAAAAAAGCCAAAAAACAAAAAACGACCAAAAAAGGTAATGTTTGTTGTGAAAAATCGAGAGAAAAAACACTCTTTTTAAAATCAAAATATTGCTTTACAAGAATTAAAATTGGTAGGGCATCACCATTCTTCCACCGATTAAAAACATCCTATATTTTTAAAAATTGTTAAAAAATCGTTATAAAGTTTATGATTATGACAATAAGGAGGAAAAAATGAAAGAAGATGGGAGGGAAGAATAGTTATCCTTTATTGTTATCGTTAAAAGTCATTGAATCTTTTGCTAGTGGCCTCCTAATCCAGGGAAGTAGTATTTTTCTCCTTCAGAATAGCTTTTATCCACCCTTGCAATTCCCGCATCTTTTAAGGCTTCTAATGCCCTTTTTGCTCTTTCTCTATTCCATTCCGTTTTTATAATTACTTGTTCTAAGGTAGTCCATCCTGTTTTTGCAGCAATACTTAAGATCTCCATTCCATCTGTTGTCATACTCACGGGGAAAAACTCAACGATTTCCGCGCCAGATTTTAACTTCTTTATCCCAGGTATAAGTTTTTCATCTGCTAACTTTTCGACAGCTTTCACTATATAGCCCGGAGCTATAACCATTCCTGGCCTTCTTTTATTGGTTTCAAGAACAACCTCGCTAAGGGCCATAAGACCTCCATTTTCTTCTTTTAGTTCCTTGGTCATTTCTAGGATTTCTATTCCGAGTTGGTCATAGAAGCTACCTTTTCCCGTGAGTTTTTCTAAAGCACTAGGTTTTTCTTTCCACTTAAAAACGCCAACCTCTTCTGGTAGTCCTAGCTCTTCCCTGATATTGGACATTTTTTCGTAAAACTCTTTATTTTCTTTGATATCTTTACCCCACTTATCTTCAAAGACTTTAACACGTTTTTTGAGTTCTTTCATGCTCTCAAGAAGGGTTCCTAGCTCTTCAAGCATAATTTCTACACTTTTCTTTTTATACGCGGCCTTTACGCGAATTTTTTCTTCTATTTCCCGTAACCCCAACACTATCTCCTCTTCACAAAGTATGTTTTAAAATATTAAGCCAACTTTTTCCTCTTAAGCTAATTTCAGCTCCTTCTGAAGCTTTCACTTTTTTATCAAATTTTTTCCGGTACTTCTTGTACAGCTTCTTGTAAAGTTGTTCCGCTTCTAAGGCAATTTTGTTTTGAGGACCGAAAATATTGTTTGAAAGAAATATTATTTGGTCTAGATCTTCAAGGATATACTCAGCATGCAAAGCCAATTCTCCTTCATCTATGAGTTTGATAAGTATTTTTTGAAGTTCCATGAGAGCTCCAAGATTGGGGGTTTGCAAGATAAGATTCCCCCGTTTAACCAAGTGTTCTTAACCGCTGGCGGAAATCGTTAAGCCATCTCACTGCTGCAAACTCTAATCGTTTTATGTCGTCGTCGCTTAGTAGTTTATCGGGCTTTTCTTTTTCCATTTTTTTCTTCCAATCATTCATCTCTTTTTTAATCCAATAATCTTCTCCGAATACACCAGAAAACCCGTCTAAGATAAGAGCCGTTTCCTCCATTAAAGGTACGATCATGTCTATTCTTGCCACAGTTTTTAGCCTTAAAATGTCTATAAGTTCAATCATGCTAGCTACTAGGTCTGCGGTTAGTGCAAGTTTTTTACTAAGATCTTTATAAGAGAACTTCCTACGTTCTTCTTCGGGCAGAGAAGGAGCAAACTCTTCGGTGGTAGCGAAATCTATGCCTTCCATAAAACCTAAACGTACCACACCTAAGGGATATTTTTCCCCCAATTTTTCCCGTTTAATAAACTCTTCTAAGGACCAATCACCTAATTGTTCAAGCTTTATTCTTGACTTGAAGATAGATTTAATCAAAGCCCTAAGCTGTTTTTTATACATTACTGGATCTATTTCTCCCCGCTCAAAACTTCTAGATATAGAATCGATTGTCGCAATACATGCGTAAAGATCACTTTCCTTCAACCACACATCTTTCATCGGATTATCTCGTAAAGCCTTCACAAAAAACTACCCCACTTTCCTTTTCTTTCTCTAACTGGCTCCTCGCTCTGACTGCTTTTCATCAAAAGCTTTATTGACAAGGTACAGCTGTTTTTTATACTGTCGATAGAGTTTTGTGTAGTCTGTAGCGCTGAGTTCACCGTCTGCAAACTTTTCTTCAAGGGAAGCAAGAAGATCCTCAATCGCTATTTTTTCACTTTCTAATTCAAGCAAGTCCTTTTCCGGCTTAGAATCAGGCATAAATAGGCTTTTTTCGCTTATTTCCCCTTTCTCAGGGATATTATGAACAAACATCTTTGCTCGAGCCATTGCAAGGTCTTCATCCCGCTTCGCCAAACTCTTCTGCATTCTTTCCAGCTCTTGCTCCATCAAACCTACTCTTTGTTTCAGAGCTTCAGACTCCTCCTCAATAGAAACTTCTTCGATCACAGTTTCGGGTTCCACTACAACAGATGCAGCTGGTTTTGTAGAAGGAGTTATTGTAGCCGCAGGCATTGGAGGTGCCCTTGCAAACAAGCCTTTAATACCGTTGATAACCTGATAAAGATGATAATTCCCCTTCCACTGGTCTAATATCCGTAAGCTAACTGATCCATCATCCATAACATTGGGATGCTTACATGGAGTAACAACCCTTAAAACTGGAGGTTCATTAGGATAGTTATCAGGGACTATTAGTTCTATTTTAAATTTTATATGAAAATACTGATCTCTTCCAGGAAGCTCTCCAACCCATTTTTTCAAATCACCTTTTTCAGGGTGAAAACCTGGTGCCCTTTGATACATTAATTGAGCTTCCCTCGCCAAAATATAATCCAGGGATTTCTGCCAAGAATTTTTCCCCATAGTTTTTCAGGTCTCCTCAAGATCTCTATTCTCTTGTATTTAATACGTTTCACGTATTAAAAAAGCCTTTCATTATAGAAAAACCCCCAAATCCCCCAAAAAGCTACAGATAGGTTATTTAGATTTTACTTTTTCTATTAATTCTAAAATTTTTAGCTCTAATTTTCGCGTGTTTTCTCCCGCTTTTTCTTCAATCTTTTTTATTGCTTGAGAGACTAAATTTTTTATATCTTCCTCATCAATTGCTTCACGCCCTCCTAAACTATCAACCTTTTTAACAAGCTCATTCAGATCTTCACGCATTATTTGTAGAGATATAAGCTGTTCTGCTATAAGTTTTCGTATACTGCCTATTTCAGCCTCTAAACGATTCAATCGCTCTTGAAGACCCTGCCTTTTAAACAAATCCTCCATTATGGTCGACATCTCGGTTTTAGCTCCCTCAAAATCAGTTTTATGTTTAGCCAAAATAGCACCAACTACGTTATGCAACCCTTTAACAGTTGGCACAGTACCCTTAGGAGTTTTAACAGCCTGAACCCCAATTTTAATCTTTTGATCGTTTTCAGATTCGCTCAAGATAGCCATCCCTCAAAAAAATATAAGAAAAGATATAACAAAAGAGTTTATTAAAATATTGATTGATCTTATTCTTAGCAAATAATTTCCTAAAAACAAGGATAAATGGGGCTAGAAGAGATCATGAGTAACGATTTAATTGATGGAGAACTCGTAGTCTTTGAAATAAAAGAAACAAGTAAAGGTGAAGAACAAGAAATCTTAAGCGGTGAAGAAGTAGTTTTCAAAATAAAAACGATTGGAGAATGGAAGTGGGAGGATCTTCCAAAATGCCCCATATGTTGGCTCCCCATAGTCAAAGAAGAAGGGGAGGAGAGAAGGAATGTTGTTTGCCCCCAATGCAAAAATGTTTTTCATGAAGATCATATAATGACGTGGCTTAGGGATAAAGAGGTTTGTCCATTGTGTTCTAAGAGGCTTAGACCCGAGGATCTTGAGCCTTGGATTCCGCCCTAGAACGTGTTTTTAAAATTAGCAGTTTTTTAAAAAATAAGAAATGTTTAATACCTTTTAGTGGTGATATTAAATTAAGAGCCTTTTATGGGACTTTGAGAGGAGATTTTTTTGAAGATTAAAATCGTAAGTGCTATTGGTGGAGACACGTTGGACTTGAAAGTAGACCCTTTAATGACTATAGGGGACGTCAAGAAGATGGTTGCCGAAAAGAAGAAAATACCACCGAGCACCATAGTTGTAACATTTCATACAAGGGAACAACCAGATAATACCACTTTAAAAGAAGCAGGCATAAGTGATGGCGATAAGCTTTTCGCAGTAACGCGAACACTAGGCGGATAATTATTTCATAAAATCACTCTATATTTTTTCTGAAAGCTTTAAAGCACGAAAGTTTTAAGTCTCGTGATGGGTTATTATTCTATTAATAAAGAGTTTTTGTTTGGTTTCATTTTTGGTGGTGATAATATTGGAGATCAGGGAATTATTATTACGTGGAGGCGTCCTAGTAATCGACCCCTATTCGAGTACAGAAACGCCCAATGAATTCCTGGCAAAATATGGCGGTTATATTAATGAAGTAGCGCTTGTAGCTAAACACGAAAGCGGTTACGCATTGTATAAATCAAGCTCAGCGCCTACAGATGCTAAACAACAAGATTTTTACAGCACTTTCTCGCGAATAGCTGACGATATCGGTATTAAGGTTTATGGCGTTATTCATGGCATGCTTGATAAATACTTTGGGATGGATCCAAAATATTCTGTAGAAAAGAGTGGAGGATTTAGGATTTCGGATTATGTGTGTCCCTTTAAGGAAAGTTATTGGAGGTATCTTGGCTCTATAGCTAAAGAAATAGTTAACTTTCCAACTTATGGTATTGTGCTAAGGGGGATAGGTTATCCAAGCAAGGATTTCTGTTTCTGTGACCAGTGTAGAAGAGAATTTAGCGAAATGACAGAAATAGAGAGAGATTTTTCTTTTGAATTTATTTTGAGAGATAAAGAACTTTTTGATAAATGGGTTGAATGGCGTGTTGAGAACGTAAATAAAGCCGTTGAAACAGTAGTTTCCATGGTTAGAAGTGTTAAGCCGGATTTGGAAGTATTAGTGGGTGCTTATTTTGATCCAGAGACCAACTTTATTGAGGGAGCAAGAGAACATTTTGGCCAGGATGTTTCAAAGTTGGCAGATATCACCAGCCACATTTTAATCCACGTGATGCCTTGGAGCCCTATGTTACCTGACGTAGGCACAAACGATTACAGTAATCTTGTACAGAAAATGTTGTTCACGAGGAATCTTAATAAAGCGGATAAAAAACACAGTTTATTTGTATGGGGTCTAAGCGAAGATTCTGACTGGAGTATGGTTTCCAGTTTGAAAAAAGAAACTAACGCAGAAAAAATCTTTGTTCGCACAGATTATCCAGAAGGGTATCAGGAAATGCGGGAAACCCGCCTAGGGCTCTCATAAACACTTTTATAACCAACGACACAATAAAAAATCGACAACGATCCATAAACCATGAAAAACAGCTTAAAATGGAATAATAAAAAGCAAAAAGAAAGAAAATAAATTAAGAAATAGTATTACTTTCTAAAATCATTTTATATTTTTTATTTGCCCCTACCTAAATCTGTTGTTTTTTGATGGACTTTTTTAAAAAAATGCGGCTATTTAATAAGTGAGATATAATAGTTATAAGCAGGATAATACATAATAATATAAAATGGGAGTTATTTTAAAAAACTAACAGTAAAAATTAATTATTAAATTTACATTATTAGTTTCTGGTAAGGACGCGAAATAAATAATGTAGGGGAATAAAAATTTTTAATTGATTACTAGGATGGCGTGATAGGCTTTTGAAGGGGAATTTTCAGTGAAGGAGCATCCTTCCTTTTCTAAAAATTTAACGTGTTTAGAAGACATTTATGAGAAGTTGGTTAAAGGAGAATTTAGTGATGAGGAAGAGGAGCAAAATCGTATCAAGCTATTGAACCTTATTGCTACTTTAAAAGCAGAAGCTTTAGTTTTTGGGGAGGAGGAAACAAAAGAGTTTTTAGAAAAGTTATCCGTAGCAAAAGATGCACTATTAAAATGGAACCCTGTAGTTGAATGGTTTAGGGATGAAAGAGAACTGATTGATTCTCTGTTTGAACTAGTTGTTCAAGGAAAAAGCGTGATGTTAAAACAACAAAAAACAGTTACTTTACCCTCTGAAAAAACAATAAGCTACGTCGAAGAAGCAAAAGAGGAAAAAATCTCAGAAATAAGAGAAGATAAAGCGCGATATAATTATGGTATAGAAACAAAGCCAATAGAATCCGTAGAAGAGAAAGAAGTAGAGATTGAAGAATCTATAGAGCCTAGGTTAGACTTAGAATCTTATTTTTTGAAATTGTTCGAAAAAGCGGACGAGAATCTTTTAAATTTATCCCAAAGATTTATCCTCCACAAACCTTTAATGGTCACACAGGAAATGGTCACACAGGATCATGAAAAAGGTGAAATATTAGAAGTAAAAACCGCTCAAGCAGTCGAAAAAATCGAAAAAATAGGCTACGAGGAAAAGATTGAAAAAGAAGCAGAACTAAAGGCCCCTGAAGCAGAATTAGAGGAAGATATTGAGTTCATAGTCCCTCTCAGCGAAGATCAACTATATTCGAAAATTTTACAGTTAGAAGCTTCGAGGTACAGCACTAAAAAAGAGTTGGAAGAATTAAAAGTTTCTCTTAAAAATCAAAAAATCACCGTGGAAGATTTTGAAAATAAAGCCTCCGTTCTTCAAAAAGATTTAGATCTTATTGAAAGGGAGCTAAAAAGACTTCAAACCATAATAGACAGTGTTTTGAAGTGAAAAAATTCTCCTTTTTCGAAGATTAAGGGAGACGGCTTAGAAGATTTAAGTTTTTAAAATTATTGTAGTTTAGTTTTTATAACTTTATTCCACAGCCAGAGCAAAAAACGGCCCGGGGAGGTAATTTAGTATTACATCTTGGACATCGTGTTTCTGTGAACATTTCCTGTGTATATCCCTGTACATGCGTAGCGGGTTCGTTTTTCATTTTTCTTCGGCTTTTAGGATCTCCGAATAGGTCCTCTAACCCAGGTTCAGGTTCAACCCTATTTTTTGAAGAAGAAAGTGAACGAACAACATTATGAGAAGAAGATCCTAACCCATAGACTTGATCACCTTTATAATCTCTCTCATACTCGTGAGGATTTCTAACCTCTTTAAAAAACTCATTCTCCCTATTATCATTCTTAAAAGCTATTTTTTCCTCTTCCTCAAAATTTTTCCCTTGAACCCGTCCATTATTGTTGGGCCTCCATAACCCTTTAATAAACTCAATAAGTTTTAAATGAAAATATTCTTTCAAACGCTTATAATCTTCTTTAGATATGTTGAGTAACTCCAAAGCCTTATCACGTTCAGTACATTCTTTTTCAACGGGACAACAGTGAGCAAGACTTCCATGGCATGTTAATGACATCGCCATCTCTTGTCTGGATTTATAAGTCGGGTATATCTTCTCAAATCCGATAGAACAGTAGTCTTTATCTAAGGTGATCCTTACGCCTCCCTTTTCTAGGGCTTTGAAGAAATCTTCTGCCCGAAAAACTTTACCGTTTAGAAAGATGGTACCTGCTATTCTAGGTTTTGAGTGGGTCTCCACCATATTCACCCTGAAAAAAATAATCTCGTATTAGGTTATAGGTTTCTTAAAAAGAAGATAACAATAATAAATTTCGTAACACTTTTTTAACATCTATATAACACCCTTTCTCATTTTTAATTCGAGTTTTTGACGGAAAAGTTACGTTTAAATTGAGTTAAAGTCCCTTATTTTAACGGTGAAATGTTTTGAAGATTGCTGTAAGTGGTAAAGGTGGTGTAGGTAAAACAACGGTTGCAGCCACCTTAAGCCGTTTACTTGCCCGCGATAATTTCAAAGTTTTAGCGGTTGATGTAGATTCCAATCCGAATTTAGGAATAGCTTTAGGTTTATCCCCAGAAAAAGCAAACGATATTGTCCCGATCTGTGAAAATCATGAATTAATCCATGAAAGAGTCGGCGGTGAAGGAGGAGTTTACAAACTCAACCCTAAAGCGGATGATATCGCCTCAAAATTTGGAGTTTCCACCAAAGATAACGTTAACCTTTTAGTAGTAGGTACTGTTCGTGTAGCAGGTACCGGCTGTATGTGTCCTGCAGGAGCACTAATTAAAGCTCTTTTGAGAAAACTCATATTAGAAAAAGACGAAATTGTAGTTTTAGATCTTGAAGCCGGCTTAGAACACCTCGGAAGAGGAATAGTGAAAAATGTTGACATACTTTTAGTGGTCCTTGAACCGAACGTTAAATCAATCATTACAGCAAAACGAATTACAGAACTCGCAAAACCCTTAGGAGTCAAAAAAATCGCAGGAATCGTGAACAAAATTTTAGACGGAGAGGAAAAAGAAAAGATCCAATCCTTTGAAAAAGAGATCGGAATCCCAATCCTTGTAACTTTGAACTACGACCCTTTGGTCTTTGAAGCAGATAGTAAAGGAATCCCACTACTTGATTACTCCCCTTCATCAAAAGTAGTAAAAGCTATCAAAGAGCTAAAAAATGAGCTAGTGAGCTACTCCCGGTTGTCGCGGTGAGCTTCCTGTTTCAGCGACTGAACAGAAAAAACTTTGAAAAAAAGAACAAAAAAACGAAAAACAACCCGTTTTCCACCCAGAAAAAAAGAAACCAGAAAAGAGCAAAAAACTATGAAAAAAATCAAAAAAACACAAAATAAGAGAAAACCACAATTCACCCCCCAAAAAACCATGTAAAACGAAAACACGCCCAAAAAATAAAAACAAAAATAAACAAGTTATAAGAAAGATATCAAAAACAAAAACCAATTTTCCACGCAGAAAAACGAAAAAACAAAACGGAAAAAGAAGAAAAACAACAAAAAAACAGACGACCTATTAAAACTATAACATGCTCTTGAGGTTATTTTAATGGAAACTTCATCGAAAGATTCGTATTTTTTATCAGATAAAAAAGTTCAGAATATAGTGGAAAAATCGGTTGTTAAAAGACTGATTTCTTCTTTTTTCTCTCCAAGAAGAGGAGTTATTGAAGCTGCTTTATTACCAAATTCGAAAAGTAGTGCTATAGTCTTTTTTTTAATTGGAGCACTTTTAGGTCTTGGAAGGGGGCTTTATGAAAAGGATTTTTTAGGTTTATCAGAAGAAGTTGGCGAAGAACAGTCGATAATAGTCCTTACATGGGCATTCTCCCTTGGGATACTCTTTTTGATTGCTTGGATAGTCTTATCAGCTCTTATTTTAACGTCTATTAAAGCATTTAGAGAATCGACAGGAAGCATAAATATTTCTGCAAGCATCTCAGGATATGCAATGATACCAATGCTATACGTAGCCCTATTATACGTCATATTAATGGGTATCTTCGAAGTAAAATGGACAACATCTATAGAAATTTTAGTTAAGAGTATAGGTTTAATCGCTACAATTATTTTCGGCTACCTGCTTAACGAGGGCATAAAAGAAGGCTACACCGTAAGCAAAAAAACAGCAAAATATGTAAGTATCTTCATAACCTTCGTAGTAGGACTATTTGTTATAACTGCATAGAATTATTCTTACTTTTTGGTTAAAATGCTTATTTTACAAACATTTCATCATGAAAGAATAAAAAAAACACCAAAAAAATGGAGAAAAACTTAAGTTATTCTTTTCAATTATATGATATTGATACTTTTCTTTTCTTGACGTATCCTTTTTATGAAAGTTACCGGCTTAGTGGAGTTCCATCCGCTGACAAACTCACGGTTAGTATCGATAAAATATTGATTTCGGTCGGAGGTTTGAACTTTGAGTGAAGAAATGATGGATTGTCCACGATGTTTCGAAAACGTGCCAAGCACGTATATTTTGTGTCCGTTTTGCGGGTATGATCTTACCCGTCTTCTTGAGGTTAAGTTTAGGCCTCCTGTTTATATGCGTGATAGGATTCGTCGTGCCAAGGGTGTTGTATTGGATCCTCTTAACACTATGACCGAGATTGCGGAGAATCCTGATGGGAAAGGGGTAGTTTTAATTTTATTGTTTTATGCTTTTTTGTCTATGATAAAAGTTGCAGTGTATGCTTACCATATAAACATAGATTATGTTGGTTTTAGTACTGCTGAACAGAGTAGCGTTAATTCTAGTTTGGCTAAAGCGTTATTGGCGTTAATTTTTCTTGGGTCTATGATTTTTCTGCTATTACCCTTGTTTATTTTGTTTTTAGGGAGTTTTGTTATTTGGCTAGTAATCAAATTGTTAGGAGGTAAGGGAACTTATTTTCAAACACGGGTCGTAGTAGGTTATTCCCTTGTACCAGTTTTGTTGGGTGAAATACTTTCCATTCTAATCCTGTTTTTAGGACTTAGTGATGTTTCTGTGACGGTTACAAGCGGACAAGGTATGAGCAACATAGTTCCGAACATGGTTACCGCAATAGAAGATATGCAAGGTCAAGGGGTGGTCACAGCAACTAACTATCTTATACTACTGTTTTGGATTTGGGCTGCCCTTCTAATGACTATAGGCATTGCAAGAGCACACAGGATGAGCTATTATGAAGTAGGAGCCCTCGTCTTTATCCCTGTGATCGGCTTTGCTGTCCTCCTAGCACTATGAGAGTGAAAATGAGTAGGGGATAACTTTTTTTGAAGATCGGGAATCGTGAGATCAAAATAGCTATTTGCCACAGGATTCCTGAACGCACAATTCACATAAAAGGTAGGCCCATGCCTCTATGCGCAAGGTGTACAGGTATTCTTATCGGTGCTTTATGGGCAATGCTATATCTCCTATTTTCATGGACAAATGTTGGCTTTTTTGGCTTTTTAGTCGGCATAATTTTGATGTTGCCAGGTGTTATAGACGGGTTTACACAACTATTAGAGTACAGGGTAAGCAACAATTTACTCAGACTAGTTACAGGACTATTTATGGGGGTTGGAGAAGTTTTGATAGCGAAAGCGTTAGCAGAATTCGCTGTCATAATCTTAACTTAATTTTGTTTTTTCGTTTCTTTTTTAAGGGTTGGGTTAGAAGTTTATAGTGGAAGATTGTTTTATGTTGGTTTTTAAGGGTTATTTTAGTGGTTTGCTTTTTAAGGTGTTTTTAAGTGGATGGAAAGATGGGTTCTTCTGAAGGGGTTATTTTGCCTGATTGGTTTCTTTTGAAACATGTTTCTGGGTTGGATTTTGATCCTGAGGCTTGGGTGGGTTTAGCGGATGAGCGGATTGAGCGGTTTTCTCGGAGGGAGCGTTGGTTGTTGCGTAGATCTTCAGCTGTTTTTGAGGATGAATGGTTGCTTCTGGTTAAGAGGGAGTTTGCGGGGCATGTTTTGTTGAGGTTAGCCGTTTCTGAGGATGAGAGGTTGGCATCTTGGTTGGTAGAAAATGAGGGAGATCTTTTTGAGTATCGGTTTCGTGCAGCCCTTAACAAAGAGAAGTTACAGGTTATGCGGTTTTTGTTTGGAAAGGATAAAATGTTGTCTATAAACGATTTGGAAAAAGTTTTAGGGGAAGAGAATATTTTGAAGCGTTTTGGGTTGTATACACCTTCCAGAGTTCGTCATTTTAGGTCGGGGATTGAGGAGAGTTCTGGTTATGTTGCTATATATTTTACGGATGTTCCTGATGTTATAGGTTCTAAAAGAGCTTTACTGTATAAGGGGTGGGCTATTGCGCCTTTGTTTGTGTTTTTTGGGAGTATTAAAAGGAAATTTGAAGCTTTGCTTCGAGAAAAGATCAAAAAGTTGCAAGATCGTGTGGCAGGGGAGCCTGCCTTACAGGAAAAACTTAAAGCTATTCGTGATAAGCTGAGAAAAATCGCGAAAAAGTATAGTTCTGACTTTGGATTTGAGCCTGGTGAAATTCCTTCAGGTACTCCGCTTTTCAACAGGGTTGACTTGATGCCGCCTTGTATGCAAGAACTGATAATGATTCTTTCAAAAAAGGGGCATTTGGAGCATGGTGAAAGGTTTCAGCTTGGACTGTTTTTAAAACGCTTAGGTATGTCTTTAGAAGACCAGCTCAGGTTTTGGTACGATCAAGCGGTTGATAATATAGGTCTTAATTATGAAGAGTTTACTAGAAAAGTTGAATATATTATAAGGCATTTGTATGGTCTCGAGGGATCAAAGATCGATTATTCACCTCCTAAATGTAAGACTATTGCCGAGTCCTATTTTTGCACTTTTGCCCATAAAGATCCTGAAGAGGTTGAAAAAACGGTTTTAAGCATGATTAGATTACGCTCAGGTGAAGAAAAAACCCTGAAAAATTATGAAAATTTTATCGCTAAAATAAAGAGTGATATGGTTTCGGGAAAACCTGTTCTGGCATGTAAGACCGCTTTTCACCTTGTTTTCGATAAACCTCTTAAACACCTTTCTCACCCATTACAATGGTTTTATCAAGCTGCTAAAAAAGAGGGCTTATTGGAGGAAAAAAATAACAAAGAAAAATGACCTCTTTTATTGATTTTTTTAAGTTAATAGTAGGTGGTTTTTTGTGGAGAAAACGGTAAATAAGGAAGATTTAAGAAAGTTTTATGAATCAATTTTTGATTTAAAGCCTTTGATTAAAGCTATAGGGCTTACAGATTTTGAGAGGCGAGAGTTTGGTTTTTTATTATCTAAAGATGTTTTTAGTCGCAATTTAAGTTTCAAAACTTTAAGTGATTTTAAGAATTTTATCCTAGAAAAATTGCCTTTGCAACAATTTGTGGGCGCGGTTTATGATCAGGGACCTACGTTTTCAAACCCTATTCAAAAATTAAACTGGTCTTATAGAGAGTTTATTTTTGATGTGGATTTGGATGCGTATGATATGGTTCGGCATTGTGATTGTAAAGGTTCAAAACAGGTGTGTGAAGATTGCTGGTCTCTTGCGCAGGATGCGGCACTGTTTTTGGATGAAACTTTAAGAATAGATTTCGGATTTGAAGATCTTATTTTTGTTTTTTCTGGGAGGAGGGGGATCCATTGCTGGGTTAGGGATCATGTAGCTAAAGAATTAGATTCCGAACAAAGATCAGCTATTGTAAGCTATCTTACCATGATAACCGATGAGAAAAGAAGTCAAAAACTTGAAGAAATTCCAAAGTATGCTAAACTTTTAAGGGATAGGGTTTTTCAAAAGATCGCGAAATCGTTCTTTTTAAACGTTTCAAAAAAAGATTTAAACCTTTTAGGTTTTCGCCCTGAAGAAGCAGAAAAGGCTATTGAATTTGTAGAATCAAAGGAAAAATTTTCCCCCGAAAATTATTACAAAACTATTCCAGAACATGTAGATCCTAAAAGGGTTTCTATGGCGATAGTTCTTGGGAGATATCCTCGCCTTGATAAGCCAGTAACTTCAGACATACGTAGACTTCTCAGGATTCCAGGGTCAGTACACTCAGCCACAGGAAAAATTTGTACGATAATTGATAGTCATAAATTGGAAAATTTTTCTCCAAAAGATGTTCCAACTATTTGGGATTTAATTTGAAAAAAATAACTTTAAAGAGGCTTAAACATTAAATAGATTGTTGTCTATTTAATAATAAGAATAGGAAATAGGTTAGAAGGCTGTTTTTTTGACAATGAAAACAATAGATGAAGAATTTCGCAAAAGTTTTGTGGCTTTCCTCCTCCTTACCCGTGGAGGCATACCCATTTTAAAAGTAGTGTCCACAGAACGATTATCCGTGGATTTAGACTTAGCTTCTGCGGCAATTTTTGCTATTAAACAAGTTTCAGATCACATTATTCTGCGTTCTGGAAGGCTTGAATTTAGGTCCGATGATAAGTCTGTTGTGGTGGGAGCAGGAAAACAGATTATTACAGCCTTTTTATTAAAAGAAATGGAGTTTAAAACTAAAAAACACGTAAAACTGGTTACAGAGAAGCTTAAATGCCTTATTGAACAATTAGAAGAAGATTTTATAACAGTTATAGATTGTGTTAAAAACATCGAAAAAGTCAAGTGCAAGGTGATGGAGCTATTTGGAGATATCTTCCTTGAAAAAGCGGAAAAACTACCGTCTCCAGAAGAACTTATTAACAAACCTTCAGAATACTTTTTTAAGAGTATAGGCCGTAATGTTTTTGATTTATATTTGAATTCTCCTTCCTTCCAAAATTTTATTAAAAAAGAAAATCTTGAAAAAGCCGTAATAACGAATTTGTATAATTCAATCGACTATAGCTTTTGTCTATGCTTTGAAAACATCTTAAAAAACCACGATAATTTATCTTCTGAAAAACTTATGCACCTACTCCTTTTTTTAGTTAAAACAGGCCTTGCAGAAATTTTTGTTGATACAAAAAAGTTTGATATAATCTTTTCCACCTTTTAAAAAAATCATCATCATTTTTTTTCATAATTTTTTAGCTAGGGATTTAAGAGCTGATATCCAAGCTCTCGTGTCCGCATACCCACTTTTTTCAATCCTTTACTTTTGGCTATCTGTGCTAATTCTAAAACTTCTTTAGCAGAAGGAGGAGTTGCCCGTCTTAGAGGCTCTCTCACATTTTCACTATTAAAAAATTGTTGTATGATGTAAGTACCCCTAAAATCATTAGCTTTTAAAAACTCTGATATTTTAATAACGTCTTTTTCCCAAACAAGTTGGCTAAGAACAGTGGTTCGAACCTCAAAATCTACCTCACTATCATTAATTATATGGTAAGTATTTTTTATTAATTGGGCAACATTGGGGTTTTTCGCTTGGGAAATTTCAGGATATCTCTCAAAGGGGCCTTTGATATCTACGGAAAACTTATCAATGACACCTATCAACTTTTTTACCATTTTAGGGAAGCTACCATTGGTGTCTATGTTAACATAATAGCCCTTGTTTTTTAAAAGACGACAAAGATCAATAATCGATTCTTGTATACAAGGTTCGCCGCCAGTTATTGAAACAGCTTCAATCAGGAAGTTTTTCTCAATCATTGACGCTATTTTTTTCATGCTTACTAATTTACCCGAAGAAAGAGAAAGGATGTTGGTATTTTGACAAAAAGGACAGTCGAAGTTACACCCGCTGAGAAAAATTACCGCAGAAGATTTTCCTGGGATGTCGACGGTGCTAAAATCTACAAAACCACCAACATAAAGCTTTTTTTCAAGAGATTCGTTTAAGTTGGAGTGGTCGTTTTGCATAGTTTTTCTATCCTTATAATGAATTAATTTAAAGCTTGAGATATTGCTTTTTCCAACTTGTCTGGTATAGCGCCGATAACCCGTGTAAATTCCTTTCCATCTTTGAATATTATAAAAGTTGGAATCGCGGTGATATTAAGCTTCATAGCCATCTCGGGATTTTCATCCGTATTAACCCTTAGGAAAATAGCTCCATCATATTTCCCAGCCATCTTTTCAAAGACTGGCTCCATTCGTTTGCAAGGTGGGCACCATTCAGTCCAGAAATCAACTACTACCATATCGTGTTCCTTGATCATGTTTTCTGCTTCTTTTTGGTTTGTACTTTTCGCTAAACTTTTTTCTTTTTCCGACATGTAATGACCTCCTTGAAATAGAAACATATGAACTAAAAATTAAAAATTTAATTGATTATTAGAACATCATAATTTTTTTGTTTACATTTTTTCAGGTGGTTTGATGCCTAACAAGGATAAGATTCTTCCCATTATTTTATTGGTAGTTTCTACTAGAACCATACGTGCACTCCTTATTTTAGGGTCTGTTTCACTGACAACAGGGCAAGTATCATAGAAGCGGTTAAAAAGGGTCGCAGTATCAAAAGCATAAGTGCATAAAACATCGGGTCTACGTTCATCATAAACCTTTTTAAGGTTTTCTGGAAAGGTTGATAAAAGCTTGATTAACTGCCATTCTTCATCCTTTAAATCGTAACCCATAATATCTGAAACGCTACCAATAACACCTTTTTCTTCAGCCACTCGCATTATACCAAGTGACCTGACAAAGGCATATATCAGGAAAGGAGCGGAATTAACTTTGATATCTATCGCTTTCTCAGGCTCAAAAATAACAGATTTAGTAGGCGAAACCTTTAAAATAGCGTATTTTAAAGAGGCTGCTGCAATTTTCTCCGCGATTTCACGTTTTTCCTCATCACTATACGGTCTTTCTTTCATCTTATCTAAAATGTTTTTCATAAGCATGTCAAAAAGTTCATCAGGGGTAACATAACTCGCTAAACGCCCTCTCATTTTCATGCCTTTTACATGAACGAACTCAAAGTCTAAATGTTCCTGGTTTTTCGCTACGTCCTCATACCCGAGAGCATATAATGCTATTCTTATTCTTGATTGGGGAAGCTTTTGCGCCTTTCCTATAACATTAAAAACCTTGCAAGCCTTAGTTTTTCGCATTTTGATTATGCTGTACGGTATATCCCGTGTCTCGTACAAAGTAGTGCCATCACTTTTAACTAAAACAGCATCTCCCAGTTCTTCAGAAATACCAAGAGCCTTTTTGGCTCCCGTTTTTTCCCCAAATTCATCTGCTTTAAAAACTATCGCTCCGTCTTTTTCAACCAACAAACCCTTTTCTTTAAACCTTTCAAAGACCTCTTTAAAAACATCGCTCCACCTTACATCGCTTTCCCAATCAAAGTCCGACATCGCAATATCGCACATAGATAGGGTTTTTTTATGCCCTTTGACCGAGAGAGAAGCAACTTCCCTAAACATCGCCTTAACCTTTTCATCTTTTCCCTCCTCATAAGCCAAAATCATGGAGGAACACTCAGAGACAAGATCCTTCACCCTCACCTTCAATAGATTCCTTAGAGTGAATATGAGGACAGGCATCCGTTCATTCAGCTCGTTAAACGTCTCATAAACCTTTTTAGCATTATCTAACAGTTTAACAAAAACTCTACGATCTTCTTCCTCTTCGCAAACACTGATCTTCTCATTAATCGCATTTAAAATGGCAGAATACTCCTCTTCATCAATGTAAAAACTTTCACTCAAAACTTTTTTCCGTTCATCCCTATCTAAGAGCTCAGAAACATCCTGTTTTAAACGCTGTATCTCTAAAAAATTGTTCATTACAGCATAAACTTGCCCCAACCAAACATCAGGCTTAGCACCACCAAAAGAGATACCATGCTCCTTAAGAAGGGAGTATCCTATAGCAAGAGGAGCCATTTGCACCCCCAAATCATCGATATAATACCTGCGTGAAACTTGGCAACCGAAAAAGGCTAAAAGATTAGCGAAAACATCCCCAATAACCCCGCTTCTGAAATGACCTATATGCATAGGCTTATTGGGGTTTGCCGACGTATGCTCAACAACAACCCTTTCACAAACCTTCCTAATCTCATCAATCACTCCAAAATCATCCCTTTCAAGCACAAACCTACACACAGAATAAGCATAATCATCCCTTTTTAAACGGATATTAACATGCCCACCAACAGTTTCAACAGATGCAATTTCATCCAAAGCAGAAACAACAGAAGCAACTTTTCCCACAACTTCTTCAAGCTTCATACCCAAACGCTTAGTAAGCTCAAAAACCTTCAAGCTGAGATCCCCAAACTTGGGATCAGTCTCCTCTAAAGTACACTCCTCCCCTTCAAAAGCTTCTTTAGCACGAGTAAGTATTCTTTCTTTGACATCACTAAAAGGCTTATACGAACCAGACAAAACAAAACACCCTAAACCAAAACAACTGATTTAGACATAAGAACATACTAAAACAGTAGAATATTCTTATAAGATTATTCTTATAAAATTGTAAAGAGGAAAATTATGCAAAGCTTTAAACTTTTAATTTGTGAAAAATGGTTTTGGGCCCGTAGCTCAGTTTGGAAAGAGCGCCTGCCTTCGGAGCAATACGGACTTGAAGGTCGTACTCTAAGGAGGTCGTGGGTTCAAATCCCATCGGGCCCGCCACTATTTATTTATTGCTTTTCTCTGCTTTTAAGACCTTTTCAAAAAAAGGTATATATTTTTAAGCAGTTTTGTGTGATTAATTAAGAGAGTGATTGGGCCCGTAGCTCAGTTTGGATAGAGCATCTGCCTCCTATGCATAGGATTATATCTGTTTTTTGGTTTTTGCAGCGGATAAAGTAGAGGGTCGTGGGTTCAAATCCCATCGGGCCCGCCATCTTCCCTGATTTTCCAATTAATCCTCTAATGGTTGTCCTCTCAAATTTGGCCAATATAATATTATCAATCCAGGTATTAGAAAGCCTAAGTTCAAAATGATGTTATATTCTAAGGAGTTCATTAGTGAACCGATACTATCTGTAACGAACCAAGCTAGTAAAGCAATAGTTAGATACCGTTGGGCATTGCGTGTGTAATTATCTGCTATGTAAAGTATAGTGATACCCCACCCGATCATTACTCCGCCAAAAATTGCGCTAAGCGCTCGGGGCAAATCCCAACCAGCATCATTGATCTCTGATTCAGCCGAATAATCAGCTGAAAAAGAGAGTATATCGGTTTCTTATGAAGAAAGAGCTGTGGCTGTGAGGACAAACCATGATCCTGCTAGAATAACTATCCAACCAAACAGTACAAAGGAGTATTACGCGTCATAACGAAACGAGTTGGATGGTCTGGATGATGCAAAAATTTTTAGTAGTTTCTTTGTATTAAAAGTATTAGGTAGATAATTGGAAGTGGTTTTTTATGAATTGGTTATTGCTTGTTCCCGTTATTGTGGGTTTAGGTGTTCTTGTGTTCATTTATTTCTTTTTGATGGTTAAGGCTCCTAAGGAGGTTTTGTTTTTTCTTGTAGATAAAGAGGGCGTGTTACAAGAGTGGGGTGAAGGACCTCTTATGAAGATTAAATCGTTTTCTTCCACATTTATGACTATCCCTGTAAATATGGAGGTTGGGACTTGGATCTCAGTACCGACTAAAAGTGGAGAAGCGAAAGTTAGTGCTAGCGGTAAGTTCCGCGTCATGAATGGCGAGTTGATTTTTACAGCATTGGGATCAAGTGTTTCTGAAAAAACTGTTAAAGAAAAAATAAGCCAGCTTCTTTCAGAAACTTTACAAGGTATTGAAACGCTGAAAAAAGACCTTGGTAAAGCCACCGTTTCTAGTATACAGGAAAGCTGGAGACCTTGGAAATATGATAAAGAGTTTCATGAGACATTGCCTTTAAAGACTCAGTCTTTCGGCGTGGAAGTTGATGAAGCAAAAATAGCCTTGGTTGAGTTCGAAGGCTCACCAATGATGGCCCTGTGAACTACTCCCAGCTATTGCAAGGAGCTTCCTGATTCAACGACTGAACTTGCCGAGATTTCTCTCGGTAGAGGTTCTGTCTCCGCAGGCATAAATTTGGACAGTCCCTGCCCTAACACTTCTTCTAAACCTCTTTTCAAGACTACAAACGAAGAATTGTAGTCTCTGCCTATTTCTAACCCACAGTAAGGACATTTATGAGTTCTTACAGCCACGCTTTTCTTTACTTCTTTACCGCATTTATAACATTCTTGTGTTGTTCCTCTCGGGTTCACTTCTACAACTGTCTTGCCAGCTCTTTCAGCCTTGTAAGACAGAAATTGGGCGAATCTGTTCCAAGAGGAATCCATTATATACCGAGCATTATAACTTATCCTTATCAAACCTTTTACGTTTAATTTTTCAACAGCTATTAAATCACAATTGTTTATATAATACCTTGATAGTTTGTGTAAGAAGTCATCCCTCTGGTTTTTGATCCTTTCATGGCTTTTTGCAACTTTTATTTTTTGTTTATTATAGTTGTTAGAACCTTTCTTTTTCTTTGATAATTTTGAACCCGCTCTGATTATACGTAAAAGTTTTGAACCAGTTTTTACCCTTGAACCTAAGTCTCCCTACTTTTTTACCGTTCTTCTTCAGCCCTGACAAGCTTCTAAGGTTTGAAAATAGCCTGTATGGTTCATGTTGGAGAACTTTAGAATATACATTTTTCAGCTCAGAATGCTTTTCTTTTAACTCTGGAATAGAGTTTTGTAACTCAAACATATTCGGTTTTTCCTGTTTGTTCAAACCTTCTAACATTTGGTGGTAGACAAACCTACACCTACCAAGGACTTCCAACAACTTTTCTTTCTGCTCTTTAGTCGGATACAGCCTGAATTTGTAGCTAATCACTTGATAACCGATCTTCATACTCCTTACCTTATTATATTAAGTACATATAACATATAATATATTCCATATATAAGTTTTAGAAGAGGGGCGTAAAAGTGAATATATAGGCTTTCAAACGAATAAAAAAAGAAAAACTAAAAACAACCCGTTTTCCAAGCAGAAAAAAAGAAACAAAGAGATTAAAAAAGAGCAAAAAACGAGAAAAAAATCAAAAAAACAAGAAAT
>JAEOSI010000006.1 GCA_016840425.1 Candidatus Wukongarchaeum yapensis | reverse complement strand
ACTTCATCAAAACTTTCCTTATAGACTTCCAGAAAGAGCATATTTTTCCAAACTCTCCTTCTATACGGTTAAAGTTCGGATTCTAGGTAATGAGATTTTATCATATTCTTGTCGTAATTTCTCACGGATTTCAGGAATTTCAAATACCGCGACATCTCCTGGAGCCAAATAATGTATTGACGATTTAGGGGAAATAGTTCTGAGGGGGCCTTCTTCAGAAGCTATCGCGAAAAATTCATCTGTCTCCATAGTCACTGCGGGTCTTAATCCTAAAGGATCTTTAGCGACACCTATACCCCAAGGAGTGCTCACTATAAAAGAGAAAGGTCCATCCATATCGTTTACAGTGTTTTTTAAAGCTTCTTCTAAGGAATCGCCTTGCATCATTCGCCAAACTATGTAATGAATAAGAACTTCACTATCATTGTATGTGAAAAAGTCAAATCCTAAAGTTTTCAGTTTTTGACGCCATTCATAATAATTAGTTATTTGCCCATTATGAACCACTGCAAAATCGGTGTAAAAATTGTCGAAGAAAGGGTGTGCAAAATACCTATTTACAATGCTTTCTGTAGAGAACCTTACGTGGCCTATTGCATGGGTACCATTTTTACTCGAAATTTTGAAGAAATCATCAAATTCTGGAACTAATAAGCAATCTTTGAAGATCTTCATTCGTTTACCAATGCTTAAAACATCGACGTTATCGGCTTTTTCTAGGTCTCTTAGAAGCTTTATTGGGCTATTGGGCCCGTTAAGAGTGATAAGGTATTCATTGAAACCAATACCATTTCGCGTGTTAAGCTTAATATCGTGAATGTTGCCATCACAAGCAGCAATTATGGAGGAGATGGAGGCTTCGCTCCCTGGGACATCAGGGGCAACGACGGTTAGTATATATTGGTTTTCTCCATTGCCTCTATCACGATATATTGCGATTCCTGTGGAATCTGGGCCACGGTGCTGTAATTCTTTAAGCATTTTGATCATTACTTCACCAATAGGGCCTTCACCATGCTTTAACACAATACCTATAATTCCGCACAAGTAATATTCCTCCAAACAGCATCCTAGCTAAATTAATTCGGAAAAAAATGACAAAAGACAAAAGTTCCAAAGCTTTTCTCGGCATTTTACCGAGCTATAGTACTCATCCTATTTGTCTTTCCAATTCCTTGGCTCTTTCTATCTTCCATTGTAGCCCACACTGAAGACATAAAACTTTAATACTGATATTCCCATTATAAGGGGTCTTTTTTGTGTTAGGATCAACGGCCATATAAACAATAATGGAATCTATTCGTTTACAGTTTGGACATTTGCCTTTTCCACCGTAGCTGATTACTTTCCAGTCTAATTTCCAACGATGGCCACATTTGTAGCATTGCATTTCATCAACTGAAACCTGATCGGCAGCTTCTCCACATTCAGGACATTTGCCTTTTTCACCGTGGCTGATTACTTTCCAGTCTAATTTCCAACGATGGCCACATTTGTAGCATTGCATTTCATCAACTGAAACCTGATCGGCAGCTTCTCCACATTCAGGACAACTCATTTTTTAAAACCCCCTTAAAGCTGATTTTTTCTTTTGATAATGATTTTACTAAATAAAGGTGAGCTTACGTGGCTCTTTTTGATAATCAACTTAGGAACTACATACATGCGGAAAAATGTATGATGGGAGGTTCTTCCTGAACCCCCTCTGTTTATGAATGCTTGAGATATTTTTCTAGTTCCCATGGAGTGACTTGAAGCCTAAACTGATCCCATTCGTCGCGTTTTACCTTTATGAAATTCTCATATACGTGGTTTCCTAAAGTCTTTTTTAACACGTCGTCTTTCTCCGTTTCACATAGTGCTTCTGCTAACGTGCTGGGTAAAGAGCCTATATACAGTTCTTCTCTTTCTTTAGCAGTCATTTCGTAAATATCTGCTTCAACAGGTTCTGGAGGGAGGATCTTTTTCTCTATGCCGTCAAGACCTGCATTACACATGCAAGCAAACGCTAAATAGGGGTTACATGATGGGTCAGGACACCTGAATTCTGCTCTTATAGCTTTTTCCATTCCCGGGAAGTATTCTGGAACCCTTATTAGTGCAGACCTATTTTTATGAGCCCAAGAGATGTAAACTGGTGCTTCATATCCTGGAACCAGTCTCTTGTAAGAATTAACAGTCGGGGCAACTACACCGGCCAAAGCCTTTGCATGAGACAATAAACCTCCAATGAAATACAGAGCTTCATCAGTTAGAGCATCACTCCTCATCTTTTCAGGATCGTAGAAAGCGTTCTTGTTCTTCTCTATTTCCCAAAGACTTTGATGAGTATGCATTCCAGAACCGTTCACGCCGAAGATCGGTTTCGGCATGAAAGAGGCTATATAACCGTGCAAGTGAGCGATGGTTTTTGCAACCATTTTATAGGTCATGACTCTGTCTGCTGTTGTTACGAGGTCTGCGAATCTGAAGTCAACTTCATACTGGGAAGGAGCGACTTCATGGTGGCTCATCTCTATTTCGATGCCAAAATTTTCCAAGGAGAATATCATGTCTCTTCTGAAGTCTTCTGCAAGGTCTAGTGGATGGAAGTCAAAGTAGCCACCGCTATCTATTTTCGCAGGGTTTAAGACGTCTCCTTCCTTTTTTTGGAACAGGAAAAACTCTAATTCGGGGCCACACTTGTATACGTATCCCATGCCCTTTGCTTTTTGCGCTGCTCTCTGAGCCACATAGCGAGGATCACCTTCGAATCGTTCGCCGCTAGGGAAATAAACATCGCAAATTATGCGTGCGACTTTTTTGTCATTGGGTCTCCAGGGAAGTATTGCGAAGGTATTTGGATCAGGGACCAAAAGCATATCTGACTCCTCAATTGGCGTGAACCCTAGTATTGAAGAGCCGTCAAAACCTATGCCTTCCTCGAATGCATCTTCAAGGTGTTTATCGGTTATGGCTGTAGATTTTATTATACCGCGTAGATCTGTGAACTGGAGCCGTATGAATTTTACGTCCCTTTGTTTTGCTGTTTCAAGCGCTTTTGCTTTGCTTTCTTCACTATAATCAGTCCTAATTCTAACCATAAAGATCACCTAATTCTAAATTCTTTGTTGGAGTTTGGTTTTTTAGGTCGATTTTCGATCACGTTAAACTCACCTTAACAGTAAGATTTAAATATATATAATAGGAAATTTATTTCCTATCACATAAGAAGTATGTTTCCGAGATATTAATAAACTTTTCTGTTGATATTTGTAAAGAAACATTTAAAATTAAATTCAAAAATAGGGAAAACAGATCAAAATTAGGGAGTTTAGAATGTACGCTAAAAATTCTGAAAGCGAAAGAAAAACAGTGGAAATCTTACAGATTTTAAGCCAGTATAACGAGCCAGTAGGAGCGCGAATAATCGCTAGAGATTTGGAAAAAGTAGGAATTTTTATCGGAGAGAGGGGAGTAAGATACTACTTGGAGGTTCTTGACGATCACGGTTTAACCAAGAAAAATTCCAATTTAGGGAGAACACTGACAGAAAAAGGAAAAGAAGAGTTAAAAAATGCCCTTGTATTTGATCGCGTTGGATTTGTTATATCAAAGATAAGGACAATGGCTTACCAAACAACTTTTAATCCCTATACGTTTGAAGGTAAAATAATCGTTAACTTAAGTTATATTGAGAAAGATAAGATCGATAAAGCGCTGGGCATTATTAAAGAAGTAATTAATGTGGGTTTATGTGTTGCGCCTTACATAAAAATTTTTGAAGAAGGAGAGGAGTTTGAAACAACAATTATTCCTAAGGGAAAAGTCGGGTTAGCGACTACTTGCAGTATTACGATTGATGGAGTTTTGCTTAAGGCAGGCATACCAACGGATCCAAAATATGGTGGAACCGTTCAAATGAGGCCTGTCAAAGAGGGAGATATGATGACTATTGAAGCTTTAAGATTTACTGATTTAATCGCCTATGAGGGCTCATCTCTTGATCCTTTAGAAGTTTTTATGGCGAGAGGGATGACTTCTGTAAACGACGTAATTAGTGGGGGACATGGAAAAATACTTGCTAACTTTAGGGAGATACCCAGTGTGGCAAAAGAATCCGTGGAGGACATATTAGAACGTTTGGAAAAAGTTAATTTTATACCTGCATTGGAGGTGGGAGAAGTGAATCGCCCGCTCTTATCAGTTCCCGTAGAGAGAGATAGGTTTGGGATGGCGATTGTAGGGGGGATCAATGCCATGGCAGCCGTAGAAGAAAAAGGTATTAAAACTGATACAAACGCAATAACTGATTTAATTGAAATAAAAAAGATGGAAAACATCCTATAATCATAGAATTTTTACTTGCTTTTCAAGTCTATTTGTAGGGTGTGAGTGGAGCACGAGATACAGGGGTCGTAGGCCCTTATAAGTTTGTGTAGTTCGAAGGTGATTTCTTCTTCGGTTTTTCCTTGGAGTTGGGGTGTGTAGGCTATTATGTCTTCTTCTATATTTCTGTTGTTCATGCAGGTGGGGGTTATGATGTTTGCATACTCTACAATGCCTTTATCGTCGAACTTGTAGTGGTGTAGGAGGGCTCCTCTTGGTGCCTCTGTTACCGCTATTCCTTCCCCTTCTTTTATTTTGAAGCTGTTTTTCTCAGGTTTTAGTTCCGTGTTTTTCAGCTCTTCAAGGATCTCGATACCGCGCTTGATTAGGTGGGCTACTTCGATTATTTGTGCGAAGGATATGAGGTAGGGATTTTTGTTAGGAAACTCTATTCCTGTTCGTTCTACTAACGATTTTACTTCGTCGTCTATAAGGTCATGGTTTAGGTTCATTCTGGATAAGGCGCCGGCCATGAAACCTTTACCGTTTCTTTTACATGCTTTTGAGTTGGAATATGGTGGAGTGTATTCCTCTATGTATTCCTTGTATTTTGAAAGTTCAAGGATGCCTTCTTTTGAAGAGGCGAGAGGCGCGTCTAAAAACTCGTATTTTTTATCACCTTTTAATGCAACGTAATCTGTTTCTCTTTCAAAATCGGGATATTTTAACGAGCCGAAAACTTCTACAAGGTTTAAAGCCCGATCTTTAAGATTTTTAAAACTGTTTTCTAGAGCTTCTAAGGAATTTTTTGAAGGTATTTTGGAGAATCCCCCTATTTTGGTTGTGATGGGGTGTACAGCTCTTCCACCAACGATTCTTGCGATGTTATTTCCAAGATCTTTAAGTTCCAGAGAAGTTTTAACTAACTCTTTATGGTTATCAGCTAAGGCGATGGCAGAAGGCGCTCCTAAATAGTCGGGTAAAGCCAAGAAACAGGCGTGTAAAACGTTACTTTGAACAATTTCACCTATATCTAAAAGTTCACGTAACAAGCGAGTTTGGTCTGAAACCTGGATATCCATCGCGTTTTCAACGGTCTCTAGGCCAGTTAAAATATGGGAAGCAGAACATATACCGCAAATTCTTGAAACAAGCGGCGGTACTTCATCATACTTTCTACCTTTAAGAAAAGCTTCAAAGAGTCTTGGACCTTCAAAGATTGACAATTGAACATTTTTCGCTTCACCGTCTTCTAATTCCAGGAAAAGGCGACCGTGTCCTTCTACACGGGTAAAATGGTCTATTGCTATTGATTGTTTCATCTTCAAATCACCTTTAAATTCCTGTATTGTGGCGCCCAGCTGGTATACATTCTAAACTTCCTCAAGATGTCTTCAACGCTTATTTTCTTTTCTTTCAGGATTTCGATAAAAGATTCTAGGTTTGCTTGATCGTAAGGACCTCTACAACCATCACAAGGCACAGAAACAGCGGGGCATCTAGCCTTGCAACCTGCGTTGGTAACGGGACCCATGCAAAGCTTTCCCTCGTTTAGAAGGCAAGCGTACTCAGCCAGCTTACATTCCACACATACAGAGTAATGTTTGGGCTCGGGTGTTTTACCGATCAACAAGGAAGTGAGCACGTCAACAATTTCTGACCTATCAACAGGGCACCCCCGCATATAATAGTCAACGTTAACATGTTCATCTAATCCCGTCGCAGGCAAAGCATCTATATGAGAACCATCATCGTCATAAACTTGTTTTCTTGCCTCTTCTACGTCGCCAAAGTTCCTTATAGACTGTACGCCACCATAGCACGCACAGGTTCCAAGGGCTACGAGAAACTTTGATTCCTTCCTGATATTTTTGATTCGTTCAATCTCTTCTCTGGTGGTTACAGACCCTTCAACAAAGGCTACATCATAAGGGCCGTCTTTGTTTTCACTTTGAGCTTCTGGGAAATTAACCAGCTCGATCACTTCTACAAGGTCAAGAAGTACGGGTTCAAGGTTTAATATTTCAAGCTGGCAACCACCACAACACGTTAGACCGAGGATTGCGACCTTCAGTTTACCTTTATCACTAACCAAAAATATCACCTTTTCCTCAAAATTTTTGGTTTAAATTGCTCCTTGTAAGTTTTTGATCTCCTCATAAGAGAATACCGGACCGTCCAAGCAAGTATATTTTGGACCGATAGCACAGTGCCCACACTTCCCGATTCCACACCTCATACGCCTCTCTAAAGAGAGGAAAATTAGATCTTCTCTAAGTTTTCCATCAAGCTTCCTTAGCACGAATTTATACATTATAGGCGGACCGCAAATTACGGCAGTATAATCTTTGTGCATTTCTACTTTTGGTATGAGGGTGGTGACAACGCCCACATTACCTGACCACTCTTGTCCTTCAGGGACTGCATCTACTGTGATTAGAAGCTCAACGTCTTTTCGTTCTTCCCAAGCTTTTAATTCGTCTCGAAACAGTAATTCTTTTGGTTGTTTTGTCCCGTAAAGGATCTTTAAAGCGCCAAATTTATCCCTCTTGTCGAGGATATAGTTTATCAGGGATCTGAGGGGTACAAGCCCTAAACCGCCTGCAATAACGATGATGTCTCTTCCTTTAAGGTCGTTTAATGGAAAACCGTTACCGAAAGGGCCTCTTATGCCTACTTTTTTCCCTTCTTTTAAGTCATGAAGGGCTCCTGTCACGGTTCCCACTTTTCGCACGCAAAATTCAAAATATTCTTTCTTCGTGGGAGTAGAGGTTATGGAGAAGGGGGCTTCTCCAAAGCCAGGAATCGAAAGTTCTAAAAACTGTCCAGGCAAGTAATCGAAATTTTCTTGTATAGTTTTGCCAAGAAACTCGAAACGGAAGAGTTTTTCCAATTCGGTTTGAGAAACAATTTTTGTGCAACGGGCAGGGATAGGTAGATATGGATTAACTACCAAGGTTTTCATTTCCACGTTTTCTCACTCGCCTTTAATCTTTTTAATTACATCCTGCATCTTTATCCCCGCAGGGCATGCTATATTGCAACGTCCACAGCCTACACAGCCTAGTATCCCCCCTCTTTCCAGCTCATATTTTAGTTTATGATATATCCTATACCTTATACGTGAGGTTTGGGTGGGACGGAAGTTAAACCCTCCAGCAATAACTGCGAAATCTGCTAATAAGCACGAGTCCCAAACCCTTTTTGTTAACCCCTCTTTTCCGCTTAACTCAACTTTGTCTACGACATTGAAACAGAAACAAGTGGGACATACAAGACAGCAAGTTCCACAACCGAGACATTTCTCACCAAGCTCTTCCCAAATTTCACCGTTCACAGAGTCAAATTCTTGCTCCAAGAGGGTGGGTAAACCAGTTATACTCACAGAATCAGCAAACTTTTCATCCTTTTCTTTCAAAACCTTTCTTAACTTTTCAAGGGTTTCTTCTGTAGATGCTTCAAAAAAATCGGGATAAGCAGATAAGAGCTTTCTTCCTTCATCAGAGCCCACTATAACATAGAATTCATCCTCATCGATTTGCTCTAAAAACAAATCAAAACCTTTTTCCACTGTATAAGTGCCCATAATCCCGCAAAAACATGTTTCTTTAGGCTCACGACAAGAAACCCCTATGATTAATGATCTGGCACGTTTAGAGATATAGTAAGGGTCAGGGTAGACCTCCATAAACTGTTTGTCAAGGGTTAATATGGCATGAATATCGCAAGCGTGCACCCCGAAAATTACAAACTTTCTATCCCCATCGGTTTTGGAAGGGGTTCCGTCTTCTAAAGCGGGTTTAAACTCCAATTGTTCATCTTTTTTAAAGGTGATCAAAGTCTCTTCTTGAGGAAAAAAGATTTTCTTCGGGGGTAGTATGGAGGTATCATAGCCTAGAAAAACCTCTTCTCCCCTAGAGACCTTTGAGAAAACGTATTTTTCATCTTTAGGAACGGGACCTATAACGTCGAACTTTTTCAACATTTTATCGACGAGCAAAGGTATTTTTTGCTTTTTTATCAATGGCATAGTGAAAACACTTCCCGCCAGATGTGGATTATATTTTAAACCTTTTTATTGTAATTCACTTATAAATTAAAACCTTTAAATGTTAGCTTTAGATTCCGAAAGTTAACAGGCATATAAAACGATATAATGGCCATAAATTACCGTATAATTTTAACAAACTTCTCCTTAAATAATACATTACTAACTCAAAACTGAAATATTTATAAAAAATAAAGTTTTCCTCTGAACGCTTACCATATAACCTAAAATTACCTCTGACGAACAGTTTTACTTTTCGCATACTATAACATAAAACGTTACCCCATAACAGTCCCTTTGAAATAATAGGTTCAATATTCTTATTATTGTCTGAAATAATATTGAAATACAATAACCTTGTTTAAGGCAGAAACATGGTTTTAAAAACTTTAGGTTATGTTAATGATACCAAATAAAAAGAGAAAACGGCTAATAGTTTGTGCTCCTGCATCTCTACTTTCAGAATCTTCAGGCTTGCGCGATTCGACAACGAAATTAGGAGTTTTTGGGCGCGCCCTTGCAATCTACCGAGTTGATGAAGCGATTATTTATCCAGACATCAGCTACGAATCCCAAAAAAAGGAGATGGAATTGATCTCACTAATCCTTAGATACTTAGAAACACCTCAATATCTGCGCAAGTATCTGTTTCCCCTAAAGGAAGAACTGAAATATGCGGGTATTTTACCTCCCTTAGCAACGCCCCAACATAAACTGGAAGTTAAAATCAAGGATCTTAGTGACGGCGAGTTCCGAGAAGCTGTTATAACAGAGATCTCTAAGAAAAAAATCATGTGTGATATAGGTTTGAAAAAAAAGATCAAGATTCTCATCGATAAAAAAAACAATTTAACCATAAAAAATCGCGTAAAACTAGGGCAAAGGATCACTGTAAAAATAAAGAAAGAAAGAGACGAGGTTTACGCATACCCTGCAAAGAGGGAGGATGTGCCAGAATATTGGGGTTATAATGTCAATACGATTAAAGAGAGCTTGAAAGATTATGTTAAAAAACAGTCTGAGGGTTTATGGATAGGAACTTCTAGGCTGGGGGACAAAATCTCTGAAAAGTTTAAAGAACTTCACTGCCAGCTTTTACTTAAAGAAAAAATTTTTTTAGTCTTTGGGAGTCCTCGTGAGGGACTTAAAAATATTCTTAAAAGGTTAAACGAGGACCCCAGAAACCTTTTTGACTTCTACATCAACATGATACCCGAACAAGGAACACGTACGATCCGTTTTGAAGAAGCTCTACATTCCTCCTTAGCCATAATAAGATTGATTCAAAAAATGGAAAATTTGGAGGAAAAAAAGGTTTAGGGGGGATCATATAATAAAATTAGGGTGATTATATATAAATTAGGAAAAAAGGGTGATTTTTTAAGGTATGAAAAAATTTTTTGTGTTTTTAGATGTTTGCAAAGCTTATAAAAGGGATTAAGAAATTATTATGTATGTAATTTTATTTTTTATGGAAAAGTGAGAAGGATGCCAAGGAAAAGTTCGACAAGCGAGGAAGAATCTAAAAGCGAGAAAAACGAGGGAGAATCTTCTTCAAGTGCAGAAGACCAACCTGTGGACGAAATAGGCGATGTTTTGGTGGAACAACGGTCAGTTGCTGAGGTTTTACAAAATTTGCCGGGAGTAGGGCCTGCCACAGCTAAGAGGTTGGAAGAATCGGGATATGCTACTCTTGAATCGATAGCTATTTCTTCTGTGGCAGAGATTGTTGCGGTTACTGATCTTGGTGACGCTCAAGTAAGAAGTTTGATAGAAGCTGCTAGAGATGCTTTACAATTAGATTTTGTTACCGCTGATATAATTTGGGAGAGGCGGAAAAATATCAGTCGTATAACCATAGGAAGTAAAAATTTGGACGAGTTACTTGCTGGAGGGATTGAAACTGGCGGAATTACTGAGCTTTTCGGAGAGTTTAGGACGGGAAAAACCCAGATTGCTCATCAGCTTTGTGTGACGGTCCAATTAGAAAAAGACCTTGGAGGTCTTGAAGGAGGGGCGTTTTATATAGATACTGAAGGCACTTTTAGGCCGGAGAGAATTCTTCAAATAGCTGAAAGATTCAAAGTTGATAAGGGGGAAGTTTTGAAGAATATTTTTGTTTCAAGGGCTTTTAATTCAGATCATCAAATGGCTTTAGCTGATCAAGCTTTACCTGAATTAAGGGAAAAAAATGTTCGGTTATTGGTTGTAGACTCGCTAACATCCCATTTTAGGGCAGAGTACATTGGTAGAGGCACCCTTGCTCCTCGCCAACAAAAACTTAACAAGCATATTCACCAACTTTTGAGGGCTGCCGAGGTTTATAATTTGGCCGTGATCGTGACTAATCAGGTTATGGCGAAACCTGACGCGTTTTTCGGCGACCCTACCACCCCCATAGGAGGACATGTCGTAGCTCACGGCTGCACTACGCGGTTGTACCTCAGAAAATCTAAGGGTGAAAAGAGGATAGCGCGGATGATTGACAGCCCGTTGCTCCCTGCAGGAGAAGCCGTTTTCGCAATCCTTCCCCAAGGAATAGCAGACGGCTAAAAGAAAACAGTTAGTAGTTTAAGGCCTATTTTTTATTATTTTAATTTCTTTTTGTGTAAGGTCTATTTTTTCGGCTATTAAATCGATTATTATTTTTGCTATTTCTGTTTTTGGCAGTTTGCCTAATTTCTTAATGATTTTTTCGTCCACTATAATTACCTCGTTAGTGTCTGTTCCGAACCCTGCACCTTCTTTCGCCACATCGTTTGCTACGACCATGTCTAATTTAGACTCTTTAAGCTTATTTTTCGCCCGCTTAATTAGTTCTTCGTCACTCACGTTATATTCGGCTTTAAAGCCTACCATGTATGTACTAGGATATTTTTCTCGGATAATTTCAACAAGTTTTGGTAGAGGTGTGAGTTTGACGGAAATCTCTTCTTTTGATGGAATTTTTCCCTCAAATTTTTTGAAAGTGAAGTCAGATATTGCGGCTACACTTATGATTACATCTTGTTTTTTTCGATCTATTTCCGAGAGGGCAGCATCGGTCATTTCTTGGGTGGTTTCTGCCCAAATACTTCTTATTCCTGGAGGGGGGGCTACTGTGGAACCTTTTCCAATAACTAAGGTTACATCGGCTCCCTGGTTTAATGCTTCTTTTGCTAAAGCTAAGCCCATTTTTCCAGAACTGCTGTTCGTCATAAACCTGATATCATCAATATATTCTCTTGTAGGTCCTGCGGTTATTAGGAAAGACACACCGCTTAATCGTTTTTTCATAAGGTCTTTTTCTTCAGCTGTTTCAAGGATTATTTCTAGTACATCTTCTACTAAAGCTACCTTTGCTTTTCCCTCCTCTAACCTAGGACCAGTAAACCTTACACCGAGACTTTTTAACTTTTCAACGCACTCTTGAACCATAGGATTCGCATATAATGAAAGGTGAGCTGCAGGAGCCATAATAACGGGAAGCTTTAAACCTAAAGCGACAGCAAGAAAGAGAGTTACTGAGGTATCACAGATACCATTTGCCATTTTACAAATAGTGTTAACAGTCGCTGGATAAACAACAACACACTCAAAACCCTCCTCGAAGACCCTGATATGCTCCGCTTTCCCGCTTAATTTAACGATAGGAGTTTCCCCAGAAGCCCATTCGAACAAGAGGGGGGGAATCCACTCCGCCGCCGTCTCAGACATAACTACAATAACGTTAACGTTAAACTTTTTAGAAAGTTCTCGGACTAAACGCACCCCTTCAAAAATAGCGACACTTCCAGTAACACAAACACAAAAACGACGACTTTTAAGCTCAGATCCAGAAACACCTTTACCCATTCAAACAAACACTCCAATTATTACAAATGAAGGATAAAAATTGATAAGTCTATTGTAAAGCTTTTTTTGTTGTTTTTTTTTCTCTTTTTTGATTAAGTGTTTTTCATGCTTATTTTTTTGTTTTTCTAACTTTTTCCCTTCCTGAAGGTTTTCTTTATTTTATTGGGGGGAGGTTCTACCTTATCTGGAGGAAAGGAAATTCACAAATCTTGAAATTTAGGCTTGCAGAAAAACTTTTACAACATAATATAGGTAAATCCAGCAAGACTTTTATCAAACCATGTTCTATCCAGTTTTTTACTTATAGGAGTGTTTAACCATGTCTTTTGAGGAGGCGGAAGCCTTATTCGAGGAAGGTCAAAAGGCAAGAAAAGCGAATGATTACGATGTTGCGACAAATCTCTGGTTAAAAGCTGTTAATATTCTTCTAAAAATTGAAAAAAAAGAGGAAGCAGCCATCGTAATATATGAGATAGGATCAGCCTATAGGGCTTGGGGCAGGTTTCAAGAAGCCTTAGAACATTACCGAAAATCTCTGGAAATATGCGAGGAGATAGGGCTCAAGGAAGGACAAGCTGTAACCCTTAGCAACATGGGGTTCATATGCTATGTCTTGGGCAAATATCAGGAAGCCATAGAACACTACCAAAAAGAGCTGAAAATACGCGAGGAGCTAAAGCACAAGGAAGGACAAGCCGTGACCCTTGGCAACATCGCAAGAATGTATCGGTCTTGGGGAAGGTATCAAGAAGCCATAGAACACTACCAAAAAGAGTTGAAAATACGCGAGGAGGTAGGGGACAAAAAAGGAGAAGGCACGTCCCTTCACAACATAGGGGCAATATATGAGGCTTGGGGGAGGTACAGAGAAGCTATAGATCATTATCAAAAAGCATTGAAAATACGTGATGAAATGGGGGACAGGAGAGGAAAAGGTGAGACCCTTAACAACATAGGATTAGTGTATTACTATTTGGGCAGGTATGATGAGGCCATAGAATATTTACAAAAATCTCTAAAGATACGCGAGGAGATAGAAGATAGGAGAGGGGAAGGAGTGACTCTTAACAACATAGGATTAGTTTATCATGCTTGGGGAAGGTATCAAGAAGCCATAGAACATTTCCAAAAATCTTTGAAAATACGCGAGGAGGTAGAAGATAGAAGAGGAGAAGGCAGAACTCTTAACAACATTGGGGAAGTGTATCGGGCTTGGGGTAAGTATCAGGAAGCTATAGAATATTTACAAAAATCTCTGAAAATAAGCGAGGAGATGGGAGACAGAGAGGGAGAAGGAGTGACCCTTAGCAACATCGGGTTAATGTATGATGCTTGGGGTAGATATCAAGAAGCCATAGAACATTTCCAAAAAGCGCTGAAAATACAAGAAGAGATAGAAGACAAAGCAGGAGAAGGAGTGACCCTTAGCAACATCGGGGGGGTTTATCGATCTTGGGGTAGGTATCAAGAAGCCATAGAACATTTCCAAAAATCTTTGAAAATACGCGAGGAGATAGGGGACAAGGCAGGAGAAGGCACAACCCTTAACGGCATAGGGTTAGTGTATAGTGATTGGGGTAGGTATGAGGAAGCCCTAGAATACTACCAAAAATCTTTGAAAATACGCGAGGAGATAGGGGGCAGGAGAGGAGAAGGCACAACCCTTAGCAATATCGGGGTAGTATATGCTGAGTGGGGTAGGTATCAAGAAGCCATAGAACATTTCCAAAAAGCGCTGAAAATACAAGAAGAGATAGGAGACAAGTTAGGAGAAGCCACAGCCTTTAACAACATAGGAGGAGTTTATCGATCTTGGGGTAGGTATCAAGAAGCCTTAGAACATTTCCAAAAATCTTTGAAAATATACCAAGATACAGGGAGAAGGAAAGAAGAAGGCGTGATCCTTAGCAATATAGGAATAGTTTATCGATCTTGGGGTAGGTATCAAGAAGCCATAGTTCATTACCAAAAAGCGTTGACAATACAAGAAGAGATAGGGGACAAGGCAGGAGAAGGAAGGACTCTTACCAACATTGGAGTAGTGTATCGATCTTGGGGTAGGTATCAAGAAGCCTTAGAACATTTCCAAAAATCTCTGAAAATATTTGAGGAAATAGGGGACAAAAAAGGAGAAGGCACGACCCTTGGTAACATAGGAGGAGTGTATAATGAGTGGGGCAGATATCAAGAAGCCATAGAGCACTATCAAAAATCTCTGAAAATAAGCGGGGAGATAAGGGACAAAAAAGGAGAAGGGATAACTCTTAACAGTATAGGGTTAGTGTATTATGATTTTGGCAGGTATGATGAGGCTATAGAATATTTACAAAAAGCGTTGATAATACGCGGGGAGATAGGGGACAAGGCAGGAGAAGGAGTGAGTCTTAACAATATAGGCTTAGTGTATGAGGCTTTGGGCAAGTATCAAGAAGCCCTAGAATACTACCAAAAATCCCTGAAAATACGCGAAGAGATAGGGGACAAGGCAGGAGAAGGAGTGACCCTCAGCAACATCGGAGTAGTGTATGAGGCTTTGGGCAAGTATCAAGAAGCCCTAGAATACTACCAAAAATCCCTGAAAATACGCGAAGAGATAGGAGATCGTGGCGGTTTGCAGGTTGTTTTGGGTAATATTGGTTGGGCGTATCGGTCTTTGGGTGAGTTTGAACGTGCTTTTGAATATTTAAAGAGGTCTACTGATCTTGCAGAGAGCTTGGTTTCTGGAGTTTCTTCGGAGCTTATAAGGACCAGTTATCGTGCCTCTCTTATGGATGTTTATGCTGCGGTTTCCAACCTTTTAATCGAGGAATTTGAGAGGGATAAGGATGAGAAACATCTCCTTGAAGCTTTGCGTTTTATAGAGCTTTCTAAGGCAAGGGAGATAGTTGATAAACTGGAGAAAAGAGGATGGGAGGAGTTTGAAGCAGAACGGATGATCTGCCCTGAGCATGAAGAGCTTTTAAGAAAACAAGAAGAGTTGATGAGGGAACTCACCCAAAAAGAGGAAGAGATCAGGAAAACCGTCGAGAGAGAAACAAGAGCAGCAAGAACAGCACTGGAGGAGGCCGAGGTTTTCGGAGCCCAATTGCGCAGACTCCGCGCAGAGATCATGGAGAAATGCCGCGATCCAGGTCTTGCCAAACCTACATCTGAATATAATCCTTTGCCAGAATATGCATCTTTGCTCAAGAAGAATAACGCTTCCGTGTGGGAGTTTATCTACGATGAAAAGAAGGAGGAAGAGTTCAAGATTATTGCCTGGGACGGGGAAAAAATAGTGATTCACGAAGGTACTTTACCTGTTAAAAAGCTTGGGGAAGCTGTTAAAACCTTTCGTTCATTACTCAGGGAGGAAGATGTTGAGAACGTAGAGAAGATACTTTCCGCTGTTGCTAAAAGGCTTGGAAAGGCCGTCCCAAAAAATTTGTGGAAAAGTTTAGAGGGGAAGACTTTTTTGATTGTTGTTCCCCACGGTAAACTGCATAATTTTCCGTGGGACATAGCCACCAATCCTGATAACGGGTTGGGGCTTAGCTTAAACCTTCCCACCGTTATAAGCTACTCTCTCGGCATCGTTAACGCTTGCATGGTGAAAGATAAGCATGGGGAAGGCGTTTTACTGGTCTCAAACCCGAATTTCAACATACCAGAGCTTAACCTTCCCGGGGCTAAAAAAGAAGTGGGAAAAATCTTGGAAGTTTTGAAAAAACACGATACTCAAGCATATAAAATCGAAGAGAACGAAGCAACAGAAGAAAACTTTCTTGAAGAAATGAAGTTTTACTCTGCAGTAATCCATTTCGCGGGGCACGGGAAGTTTGACCCAGATTATCCTTGGAACAGTCATCTACTATTTCACCGACCAGAGGGGACGGAAATGTTTACAGTAGACGAGATGCTAAGGGAGAGGTTTTCTGGCACTCCTTTGCTTGTTTTAAGTGCTTGTGAAACAGGCATGGGAGAGTTAGAGAAAGGGGATGAAGTCATCGGTTTAATCCGAGGGTTGTTCCTTGCTGGTGCTTCAAGCATTCTCGCTACAAACTGGGAGATGTTCGACATCGTCGGACCCATCTTTATGGAGAAGTTCTACGAAAATTTGCTGAAAGGAAGGCCGTTACACGAAGGGGTATTTGAGGCGAAGAAAGCTGTTTATGAAAAATTTCAAAACCCTGCTTACTGGGGAGTTTTCTCCCTCCACGGAAACCCTATAAAAACCGTCTTCAAGTCCTATAAAAACCGATAGAAACGGCTATAGAAACAGATAAGAAAAGGGAATGTTAGGTGAGCGATTATTATTATACGGGGTTGCCTTTATTTGCTTTTTTTATTTTCTTTGAGAAAAATTAAAATTTAAGTTGTTTTACAAGATTAATATAGGAATTTTTAAGAATCTTCTTTTAAACTGTTTTGTTTTTAGATGCTAGAATGTAATTTAAGCGCATATATAAGAGTTTTTTTAGTGATTATTGGTGGGAAATTAGTGGAAAATAAAAAAGAACAGAAATCAGGTGAAAAGAAGGGAAAATCTAAAGCGAACAGGATAGGCTTTCACAAAAGACTAGAAAATGCGTGGAGAGGATTTAGATATAGGGGGGAGGTTAGACTCATGTCCCTTGGTATCGTTGTTGGTTTGATTGTTGGATTGGGAGTAGTTATTTTTACTTATATGATAGACTATTTAACAGATACGATCTATTCCAATAAAAATAGCGAACTCAAGTGGAATCTTATTTATCTAGCAGCTCCTCCTTTAGGAGGACTCGCTGTTGGTATAGTCACTAAGCTTGCGTTAGAGACAAGAGGTGACGGTATACCTGAATCGTTAGAAGCGCTCTATTTTCATGGAGGTAGAATAAGGACAAGAGTACCTTTTGTGAAAGCAATTGCTACAAGCATCACGATCGGTACGGGGGGGAGTGCGGGCAGGGAAGGACCTTGTAGTCAAATCGGTGCAGGATTAGGCTCGATTATTAGTCGGTTTTTGAATCTTAGGTTTGAGGAGAGAAGAATGCTTGCTGCTGCAGGGATATGCTCTGGAATTTCGGCTACTTTTAATGCGCCTCTTGGGGGAGCGCTTTTTGGGTTTGAGGTACTTGTTGGTGTAATGCAACCCTTTGCTTTGGTACTTATTGTGCTTGCATCTATTACTGCTTCTACTGTTATGGTCCATTTTAGAGGTGCTAACCCTGCCATTGAGTTGCCATTTTTTAGGTTTGATGATAGTTTACAAATGTTTTTATTTGCATTACTTGGTTTATGTGCGGGTTTTATTGCTTTTTCTTGGGTTAGATTGTTTGATTTTATTGAGGATCTTTTTGAAAAAATAGATTTACCACCAGAAATAAAACCGGCTTTGGGCGGGCTTGTGGTAGGCGTTATAGCTTTTGGGGGAGTTACAGAGATTACAGGTCAGGGTTATGATGTTATGAAGAACATGATTAAGGGAGAATTAACTTTGATTACTTTAGTAGGTTTTTTGATTTTTAAGATGATAGCTACAGGTTCTACTTGTGGTTCCGGTGGAAGTGGAGGTGCTTTTGCCCCCTCTTTGTTTCTTGGGGTGGCTTGGGGCGCGATATTTGGAGAGATTATGGTTAGCATTGGTCTTATATCAGAGGCAGATAAGGAGATGGTTGCGATAGTTGCTATGGGGGCAGTATTTAGCGGGGCGGCTAGAGCACCGATTGCTTCTACTGTTTTACTGTTTGAAATGACTGGAGAGTTTAGTTTGTTACCTCCACTTCTTGCAGCCAATATTTTATCATATGCTTTGGCAATATTTTTGATCGGAGAAGCAGATATTTATCATATACGGTTATATAAACGCGGTCTCCGAATGAAGAGAGGTCATCTACTCGATATATTGGATGAAACCAAGGTTCAAGATGTTATGACTGTTCCTGTTGAGACCCTTCCAGATTCTATGCCGGTTGGAGAAGCGGTTGAGATTTTTATGAAGGGAAAGCATACTGGTTACCCCATCGTAAATAAGGATGGAGAGCTTGTAGGTATTGTTACATTTTCTGATATCCGGAATACATTACAAAATCCCGATATTGATCTAAAAACTACAACCTTAGGTGAGCTCTTTACCTCCGGCGTTATAACTATAAAGCCTCACGAAACGATGCACCACGTTATGGATAGAATGTTCAAGTATGGTATAGGGAGGCTTCCCGTGGTTTTGCTAACGAATCCAAAAAAGCCTATCGGGATAGTAACTAAGACCGACTTAATGAAAGCCCATGAACTTATGCTTTTGGATAGAGAAACATGGGAAAAAATATTTTTCAAAAAACCTCCAGAAAAAGAAAAAAAGAAAATTGATAAACAAAATACAGTGTGATTGATAAGAGATGGTGTAATTTTAAGAAGGATAAGTTTAAGAAGACTGATTGGCATCTCTTCTTTCTCCTTACTTCTTCCTTAGAAGGGATTTTAGGTGAGTGATCATTACTATACTAGCTTGCCTTTATCTTCCGAGAAGCTTTTTAAGATTGAGAATGTCTTGATAAGGGGGGATTTTTATAGTTTTTATACTGCTCCAGGAGTTTTCTCTAGTAAAAAGATAGATAAGGGTACGCTTCTTTTGGCTGAATATATGGCGGTTCCTAAAGGTCATTTGTTGGACTTAGGGTGTGGTATAGGTGTGCTTGGAATAGTTGCCGCAAAAAGCTCGCCTAAAACCCAAGTGATTTTAACCGATGTTAATGTTCGTGCAACATGGTTAACGCGTAAAAATGTAGAGCTTAACGGTGTGAAACAAAATGTAAGGGTTCGAACAGGAAACTTATATGAACCTGTTAAAAAGGAGAAGTTTGATGCTATTGTTTCTAACCCGCCTGTATCTGCCGGTTTAAAGGTTATAGAAGAGCTTGTGGAAGGATCAAAAACAGTCCTAACAAAGGGAGGGAAGCTTCAATTGGTTGTTAGAAAAGGTGTTAAGGCTATAATGAAGAGTATGGAGAAAACCTTTGGAAACGTTGAAATCGTGAAAAAAAAGGGAGGATACAACATCCTAAAAAATGTCAATAAGGATGCATAACTTACTTTAAACTAATTTTTCATATATTTCTGAGGTCTATGTATGCTCTTCCTTCTTTTAACCAGTCTTCTTTGCTTACTCTTGCGCTAACTGCTATTGATTCATGTTGCATTAGAAGTATGGCGACAAAGCTTCCAATTGCTGCAGGAATCACGAATTCAAACCCGAATAATTCTGCTACTAGAATCGTGCCAGTAATAGGTACGTGGTAAACCGCTGCAAAAAATATGATGCTACCCACAATAACGATAGCGCCACCATTCTGCAAATTAAAAGCTGCTGCAAATATGGCGCCAATGATCGCTCCCATGGCTAAGCTTGGCACTACAACCCCTCCAGAAACCCCCGAACCTAAAGTGGCGGAAGTTGCGAACAATTTACCCAAGAGAAAGAGGAAGAGAACTAAAATGAAAAAGTTTTCAGGATCCTCTATAAGGTCTTGGATTAACTCTACGCTGAGACCTAAAATCAGTGTTCCCTTTTCAAGATCCATAGTTAAAAGTCCTACAAGAAGGGCTATAAGACCTGTAAGTAAGCCCCCGATAGCGGTTTTAACATAATCATCTGCTTTGCTTAGATTAAATCTCTCACGGACTTCTTCTAAAGTTTCTATAAAAAGGATTCCGAAAAAAGCGCAAGTGACGCCAAGAAGGATAAAGATAGGGATGTGAACCGGTTTAAAAACGTAATTTTGGATAAGGCTTTCTGGCGCTTCGAAATAGATTTTTCTTGCGATCTCGAAACGCTTGAGGAATACATCTCCCGTAAAATAAGCAACAATGCTCGAAATAACTGCATAATTCAAGTGTTTATACTCAATATCTCTTCCATAAAGGACTTCACAAGCAAAAACCGCGCCAGAAATAGGAGCAGCAAGAATTGCGGAAAAAGAAGCCGCCATTCCGCAAGCTGTAATGGTTCGTGAATCTTTAAAAGCGAGTTTGAACTCATCACCCATTAGAGAAGCTGTATTGCCACCCATTTGGATGGCGGGACCAAGAGCGCCAGCGCTACCACCAGATCCTAATGTTAAGGAACTTGCTAAAAGTTTGATGGGTACAGCTCGGGATCTTGTTTTTCCCCAATTTTTGTGATAGGAGTCTATTACAGCATTTAGACCGTCTCCTTTAGCTTCTGGTGCTAGGGTGGTTAACAAACCGCTTAAAAAAAGTCCTAATGTTGGTAAGAGAAAAACGAGAAAAACTATCTTTCTTTGCCCGGACAAATTTGTAAAAAATTCGTCAGACTTCACTAAGATATAGTGGAAAAGTACAACAGCGAATCCCACGATGAAACCTACAATGGAACTGATTAGGATCCACTTACCGATATTTTTTGCCTCTTCAGCCTCTTCCTTTGCAAGTATTCTGAACTTCCAAGCACACAAAATCAGAGCCTCTAACACTAATGAAAAAACTGTTATTAAAAGGGATCATAGACGTTTTTATTATGGGATTTAAGACCGTTTTTGGATGAATAATATTTCATCATTTTCCTTAATTTCTTCATCTTCTGAGGGCACGATGACTTTTCTATGATGGAGGTGTCCGTGTCTAATAATAGCTAAAACTCGCCTTTCATGAGGCATATCAATATCCTTTACAATTCTTCCACCTAAAGATTTGGAGGATTTGATTTTTATCGAGACATGTCCGGCTAGCATGGTGAAAACAGATAAAGGATCAACGCCCTCAAGCTTCATGCTGATGATTCCTGCCACGATTTTTGGTACATTAATAATGTTTTCAATTCCTAATTTTAAACATGTTTCCATGAGAGCCTCGTCCCGAAGACGAACAAAAATTTGTTTAACTCCATAACTTTTGGCTAAAATAGCGCATAAAGCGTTTGCTTCATCATCATTGGTCAACGCAAAAAAGATATCTGTAGTTTTTACGCCAGCATTCTCTAAAACGGAAGGTAACCTTGAATCACCGCAGAAAAGAGTGACATTCTGAGATTTCTCGCTTAATTCTTCACACCTTTTGGGGGATAATTCAATTAAGGAGACTCTGTATCCTACACTTTCAAGCAATGAAGAAGCTTCCTCCCCAGTACGTCCACCACCAACAATCAGAACATTTTCTCGAACCAACTTTAAACCTTCCCTTATAAAATAAATAAATCAATAAAGATTTTGTAATGAGATTTTACAAAAACCAATTAGTTTTCTATATAGTCTCAAAAAAAGAACGTAATTGCCATTAAAAACTTTAACGATTTAAAGCATGTTAGTGATATTTTTGAAAGGGATTACTTTTTAATTTTTAATAACGATAAGCTATGTGAAATTTCTCATTGAAATTATTTTGATAGGGTATATAAGATTTTTTGAGGAAAAGGAGGTGGCAAAAATAGAAAAGCTTGATGTAAAGCTTGAATTCAGCCAATTCCCTAAGAAATACACGTGCGACGGAGAAGACATCTCACCGAAAATAGAAATTGAAGAGTTAAATGCAAAATCAATCGCGATAATAGTTGATGACCCAGATGCTCCTATTGGTACCTTTACTCACTGGGTAATCTGGAATATTGAGCCAGCTAACGTTATACCCGAGGGAATTCCAAAAGAAAGCGAGATTTCAAAACCTTTCAAAGCGATACAAGGAAAGAATAATTTTGGAAAAATAGGATACAACGGTCCTTGCCCCCCGAAAGGAAAACCACACAGATACTTCTTCAAAATTTACGGTTTAGACACAACTCTTGATTTGAAAAAAGGCTCTAAAAAGAAAGATTTAGAAAAGGCTATGGAAGGACATATTTTGCAGTATGGAGAAGCAATGGCAAAATATGGAAGATAAAAGTTTTATGGTTAGCAGTTATACAAGTTATTTTCTACGCGGATTAAAGGCTTAATGAAGGATTACAAAAAAATCGAGAATTATGGAATTATCGGTGATCTAAATACCTGCGCTCTGGTAGGAAAAGATGGATCTATTGACTGGTGTTGCTTCCCGCACATAGAATCCCCAAGTGTTTTTGCAGGCGTTCTGGATATTGATAAAGGGGGTCACTTCGCCGTTTATCCCTCAGATAACTTCGATTCAGAACAGCGATATATTGAAAGAACTAATGTTCTCCAAGCTGTTTTCAAAACTTCCACAGGAACTGCCATATTGGCAGATTTTATGCCAGTAATAGCAGAAGAAAACACGGAAAAACAGCTACGGAAAGGCATATACAGGAAAATAGTATGCGATAAAGGTTTTATGGACTTGAAAATCGTTTTCAAACCCCGATCTGATTATGCTCAAACCCAAACAATCATTAAACCGACTGAAAGAGGGGTTATAACCATTTTGGTAATAATGAACAGGCCCTTCTAGATAGTCCCTTTAAACTTCAGATAAGGGACGCTGAAGCCGTTGGGGTACATCCAGTTAAAGAGGGCGATATAGTATGGCTAGTGATGCAGTATGGAGATCATGTTCCAGTAGATCCAGAGGCAAGTGAAGGGGTTAAAAGATACAAGTGAATATTGGGTAAATTGGGCTCATAGTTGCGAAATCGAACAGTGTATATTTAGTTTTGAATGGCATGAGTTAATTACTCGCTCTGGTTTGGTTCTTAAGCTGTTAACCCATAAAGAAACGGGGGCGATATATGCAGCATCAACCACTTCTCTTCCGAAGAAATTGACCCCGATACAGGTGAACAGCTAGGTAATTTTCCACAAGCTTTTAGTCATATCGGACTCATCAATAGTGCCCTTTATCTGGGTAAAGCGAGAGGGAGAAAGCAGATAGAGCCTGAACCAATCGCAAGTAGTGAAAAATGATGAAGGCTTGAAAGCAAAAACGAATTAATAACAGGCGGCTCTAACGGCATTGACTGAGCTATTTCAGTAAGTTTATACAAGAGGGATCGAACTTTGGTTTTAATTATAAGAGCGCTGTTTAACTACTTATACAGAATTTTAAAAAACATGCTCAAAACTAAAACTTAAAGCGGTCTCATTAAACATTATGATCGAATTTCAAAGGCGTTTGGTTTTCATTCGGTTTCTATAGAGCATTGTTAGCATAATCTTTAAAAATGTTTAAAATACAAGTTTATTGCCTTACAAAATATCAAAAGAGAAAAACTTCAAGAATTAGTGAAAATAGTATATTCGTGATGAGGAGGTTGGAAATGTAATGGCATCCTCAGAAGAGAAAGTAAAAGCCGAAAAAGAGGCTGTTGTAACCGAGTTAGACATCGGTAAAGGATTTAACGCAACTGCATGGGGACTACTTATCTCTTTCATTGTGTTCGGAATCTTCACATACGCCTTCGCCGGTGATTTGAAAGGCGCGGCAGGTTTCTCTTTCCTTAATCAAGCTAACTTTTGGGTAGCATTCCTATTCTACCTAATACTTTTCACCGTAGGATTCGAATACTGGCCAGTTGCCAAATTACAGAAGGAAAAAAGAGCAGCAGTACTTTTTGCTATGTGCGCGGTGGCAGCCCAACTCACACAATACATCCTCGTAGAAGACCACCCCAGTGCAATAA
>JAEOSI010000115.1 GCA_016840425.1 Candidatus Wukongarchaeum yapensis | reverse complement strand
TTGAAAAAAATGATAACAAGAGTAAAAATAGAAGATTTCAAAAAAGCCTTTGAGAAAGGGGAAATAAAAACAGTTATAGAATTTGGAACCGCTTAACGTGAAAATTTATTAATACTGAAGTTTACAAGAAGAGAAGATGCTTATGACTATAGTAAAGATTCCGAGTATGAAGAAAATAGAATACGACCAATTAATCAGTGAAGGATATATGAGCAGAATTGCCTTTAAAGGCGAAAAACATCCCTATATTGCGCCGTTTTTATATGTTTTTGACGGAAATTTCATGTATTTTCTATCAACAAAATATGGCAAAAAGGTTCGATACTTCCAGCAAAATCCCCATGTCTGTGTAGAAGTAGAAAAATACAGCCCTGACCTCTCAGCTTATAACTTTATGACCCTATTAGGACGCCTCGTGGAAGTTGAAGACGAAAATGAGAAGAAGGTAATCCGGGAAAAGTTTGTTCGACTAATCAAGGATAAAAATCTTTCAAAAAATATTATGGCTGCCCTCGGTTATTCACCTGAAGAACCCATAGAATCCATAGTAAGAGAAGATAGAACCTTTATTTGGAAACTTGTGGATGTTAAAGAAATTATAGCCTTAAAAAACGGAATTTGAAGACAAAAATTCTGAGACAATAGAACAAAAAGTCATGTTTCAGGATCAACAAAAAATAATAATATTCCAATAAAGAGTAGTATAAATGCAAGAGAAAAAAGTTTAACATCCTTTATTTGGCGGAAATCAAAAGGAGAATATTCTGGCTTAGGATATGGCCTTTCGAGCTCTCCTAAGCTAATCCGGGCAAGAATAAATGCGAAGAAAATGAGAAGGACTCCTAACAAGTCATACCAATCCATATGCTTCATAACAAGGAGTTCTTTATATCTTTTTTGAAATCTATTTTAAGGTTTTAACATTATTCTAGCCTTTTTCTTGGTTTTTAGTTTGTAAAGATTTATTTTAGAGTTTTCTTTTGTTTGTTGCTTTAATACTGTTTTTAAAATTGATTAAAAGCAGCGTATAGGAAGCATCTGGACTTACAAAGATTCGGGCTTTTGTTTTCTTCTAATGGCTGGAAATCTTTGTTGATAAGTTTTGTTGAATCTTTGTATCTAGATTACTGTTTATCAAAAGTTACGCGATCTTGACGATGAGACCTCTTGCTCTTGCTGTTGTCTCGATGAGTTCAATTATGCCTTTACCGAGCAAGCCTAGGGCGTATGAAGCGAACATGGTTTCAGCTTCTATATCTGCATCTGTTCCGTATTCTAGAAAGAAGAAGAACATAGCGGCTAAAGAGTAAAGAAAAATGTCAAAAAATCCCAGATGAATGACTTTATTCTCATCTACCCAAGGTGGTCTTAGTCCCCCCGTTCGGACGATACGAATCGTTAGTCCGCCGATGAGGGCTATAACGTAAAAAACAACATTATTTGCTAATGACATAAATAATTAACGTTTCCAATAAATTAAAAAGTTTCGTTCTAGCCGTATCTCCGTCGTTATTTCCGCTTTTCTCCTTGATTAAGCATTTTTGATAAGTTAACATAATTTGTTTTTTTCGTAAATTTTGTTCTAATAGTAACTTGTTTGTTCTAATAGTAACTTGGAAGAGTTTTTATGCCTATTTTTAGAGTTTTGATCAAAAGTTTAGAGTATGGGGGGGTTATCTTTAGTTGGTGTAAGGATGTATTCGCCCGAAGAACCCATAGAATCCATAGTAAGGGAAGAGAGGACTTTTATATAGAAGCTCGTGGATGTTAAAGAAATAATAGACTTAAAAAGCGGAACTTGAAGGGAAAATGAGCTTTACAGGGGATGATGATGGTTTTGGGTTAAGTTTATGAAGCTTTTTATTCTTGTGTTATGGTTTCTATTCCTAGTTTTTCGCATAGTTGTTTTGCCTTTTCGTCTATATTTAAAGCTATTATTATTTTTTGGGTTTTCACGTTTTTCTTTTTTTCAAAGAATCGGGCTTTTGCGAGGAAATCATTAACATCTTCCTCATATACAAAATCCTTTATTTCTAAGAGAATCTGTTTTTTATTGTTAGCATAAATTTTATAGTGTATCTTAGCCCCTCGGTGATAAAGTTCTCCTTCAAGATCTCTTATAGCCACCTTCTCAACTTTCTTGATATCAATGTTCCTTGCTTCCAAACCCTCCTTAACAAATCGTTTTTTTCTCAATCTTCTCCAAAGAAAAAAGCTGCACATTTCAAAACCTCTTCAAAAATACTTAAAAATAGTTTTTTCTAACGCTATAGATTGTTAGATTAAAATATCCTATTCTACTATTGACAATTTACTCAGAATTTTAACTTTTTCCGAAGGTTAAAGATATGTCAGAAAATAAAAGTGTTCACATACGGGAATCTAGGCTGGATGATTTAAAAGCTATAAAAAAATTAGTTCATAAGACGATAGATGCTTCTTATGCTAATGCTTATCCGAAAGAAGCTATTGAATTTTTTAAGAATTATCATTCAGATGAACAAATCGAAAAAGATGCTTTGGAAGGTTATACTGCTGTATTGGAATTAAATAACAAAATAATAGGAACAGGTACTTTGGTGGGTTCAAACGTTAGGAGAGTGTTTATTGATCCATCTTATCAATTGAAGGGATTTGGAAAGCTTATAATGAAAAACCTTGAAAAAAAAGCATATTTAAATGGGCTAAAGACTATTGATTTAGATTCTTCGCTTGTTTCTAAAAGATTTTATGATTCATTAGGATATATAGCAGTAAAAAAAGATGTAATTATGGTTGAAAACAATCAGAGATTGGATTTTTATAAAATGGAGAAAAAATTATAATTATCTGCGATTATATTGAGTTCCAATGAATTTTTCTTATTGATCTGTAGTCTGTCGCTCTTTGTGGGATTTATTGATTTAGAAGGCGGATTTTACTGGATATCACTGATAGTAATAAGAGCTATTATTCGATTAATTTAGACCAAGAGTTCCAAGAAAATGGTTTAATAGTTTGGTTTGAAGCAAAAATACGAAAAGATGTTGCTACTTTTCATATGTGGGGGGACAGCTATCGAAATAATAAAAATTGAAAAGTTATAGTAAATAGTATCATATTTTGTTATTCTCCTTTTTCTTTTGCTGTTTCTGGGGTCATTGATATTTCTATTACGTCTACTGGATCTAGGGCGTGGAAGCTTAAGGGTGATTTTTCTCCAAGGAATAGTTCTTCTATGTTTCCTATGGATCCCCAGCATCCGTTTTCCCTAAATATTAAGGGTATTTCGAAGGGTTTTTCCCCGCTCCTTAGTTCCGCAAAGTTTGTTATTTCTCCTCTTTCTGCGTCTAAGATTATTGTGCGGATGTGTTCAAGCCTATACTCGCCAACGTTTAGTTCGTTTCCTAGTTTTAGGGTCCAAAGATCGCTTACTTCGTCAAGGAGTTCATCGTTAAAGACGTTGTAGCGTTGGTAGAACTTATACATTAGTTCGCTTAATTTTATGCCTGTAAGTTTTTCCGGTTCGGAAAACATCGCTTCTAACGCTATTCTTTCCGTGGCTATAGGATCTGTTCCCGCTATTGTTATGTTTAGTCTCCTTGGTTTTCCGTGGATTAACGGTCCTTCTCCGTCCATGGCGTGAGTTCCGTAAATCAGCGTCACAAACTTTGTTCCCTTCTTTCTTAACATTTTAATGATTTGAGAAGCAATAACCGTATATCTTGTGCTCAGGTAGGCTGCTGATAAGGCGAGTAATCCCAAATAAGAGCCTTTTTTTTGGAGGGGATCCACATGGAGTAAGGCTTGATTGAAGTGGGTGTAAGTTGTTACAGGAAGTGTGGTGCCTCCGGAGCCTTCTATCACAATTTTTGTTTTTCCCACTTTTTGGATTTGGAAGTGTTTTTGATTCTCTTTTGATATCTCTTTTTGCTGGGTTGTTGGTCCTAAACTTTTTGTTTGGTCAAACTGCATGAAGCTTTCTTCGGGGATGCCATGAATCCTGTACCTTGTTTTTGGTTGAAGAAAGGTGATACTGAAACCTTTTAGTGAGAGGGTATAAAGAGCGTTTGTGTGGGTTTTTAGCCCTGGAAGGTTCACGATAAGCGACCAATTTTCATCAAAAAGCGCTTGAGGAACCTCAGCCCGGGTGGTGGCTTCCTCGATTTCATAGCTTAACTTTTTTGGGTCTGGTTTCTCTTCAAGCTCAATATATTCCGACCGGTGTAAATCGACAAAAGTCACTTTAGAGTATTTTGGGCGGCTGAATATTTTAGAGTATCCAAGCTCGTAAAACGCTCTTTTTGTCCCACCAGGCCAGATAACAGACTCCCCTACCGCAACCTCTTCAGGGTCATATTCGAGGAGGACGTCTACTGTCGCTTGAAGTACCGAGGCAGGAGTATCAACCGTTTGATAGTTAGACTCTTGGCTTATACCGTTTATCTCCATTAAGCGTTTAGTGTTTTCGTTCATGTCAAAGAGACCTGGGGGTAGGGTGCAATTGGGTTTAACAAGCACCTTTCCTCCTCTTATTGAGGTTTGGAGGTTTTCCCGCTCGATAAGTGTTTTAAAAACATCCCTTACAAGAACATAGCTTGTCTTTACCAAATCCCCAAGGTTCCCCCTAACAACGTAAACAGGTATTTCTCCCGCTCCTAAAACCTTTTCCTCATAAGTTAACCTGTCTGAAACCGTTAAGGTCTCAACGGAAGGCTCATACCAACCCTCACCTCCCCTCACTAAACTTTTTGGCATAATGCGGTCATACAACAAAAACTATCACATCTCCTCCAAAGAACACCTAAAAACATAAGAAACACAATCATCCCATTTTAATAAGATAGTAGGTCAATTAACTATACTAACTTTTCTCTAATTCCTTAGAAACGCCTAAAAGCAATGGTGTGCCAACATCCCCATTATCCCTATTTTCCCTAAGTTTGGGAAGGCGTGTGGTCCTAGTCTTCTTTTATTATCCACCTTATTGAATACTTTTTCTAGTATTTATTGGAGAATTTTTTAAGGAATTGAAGTACTGTTAAAGCAAAAGTTGAATGACTCCATGTGAGAGGTAGTACTGAGAGAGGTCCTCCTGTGTGGGGGTGTACTTGTTCTGGTAGGAGACCTGTTTTATAAGCCTTATTTGCTGCCCATTCTAAGAGGTTTATTGCCTGTTCTTTTTCCCCTTTCGCTATATACCATTGACACAAGAATAGGGTTGTAATGATCCACGGGTTACCTAAAATATTTGGATCAACACTGAAATATTTATCACCTTTATAACGCGCAATTCCTCCAATGTGAGTAGGAACTTTTAAACCTTGTTCTACAGCCTTCATCGTGTTTTCTACACGATAATCTGTGGCTGGTAATACTTTGAATAAGAAGACTCCTGCAAGGGAAGCATCCAAATTTTCGTTTCTCGGCTTTATACTTTTTATAAAACGCCCCAGTTTTTCATCGTAAAGGTGGATTAATATTCCTCTTTTCACCTCTTGAGCTGCTTCATACCAGATATCCGCTTTATTCTCCTTTCCTAGGGCTTGTGCTATTTTTGAAGCTCCTATTAATCCGCCGTAAACAGCGCTACTTGAGTATGTAAATATACCTTCTTTTTCTTCCCAAAGGTCATAACTTGGTTCTGGGAGACCTGTGTCTTCTTCACGCCATTTTGCAAGAAAATTTGCCGCCGGTTCAACCATCGAGTGATACAGTTTTTTAATATGCTCTATGTCCCACTGTAAGCTATGTTGCCAAAATGCAAAGATAACTATCCCTGTTTCATCTATTTGTATGTGAGGCACTGGATGCCAAGTACTTCCAAGATATCCCTGAGAATTATATTTATGAAGCCAGTAGCCTGACTCTGTTGTGATACGGTTGCAGAAGTCAAAAAACTTGGCAGAAACTTCAGAATAACCCGCTTTATCAAAAGCTATAGCGACCCAAGCCCCGTCTCTAGGCCATACATAATCATAAGTGTCTGCTGAAAACTGTAAGTGTTCCGTATCACTACTTGCAATAATCCCTCCACTACAGTCTGTATGAGCCCTCATTATGAAGAGGCTCCTATAATAGATATCTTCAACCTTTTTACTTAAACCTAGATTCTGGTTTTTCGGTATGCTTATGTTTCTTGATTTACTCCAAGCCCTCCAATAACTATCCGTTTCCGATAAAAGGTTTTGAAACCCTTCTTCTCTTGCAATTTTTAGCAGTTTGTAAGTTTCACCCCATGAAGATCCAACAGCTATCATGAATTCTACCGTTCGTGGTTCATTTGCTCTCATATTTTCTAAAGTCCACCCCACAGAACTGTCTACAGACCCATGATCCACCAGATTCCCTTGTAAAACCCCATCATCTTCACAGTCTTTATAAGTACCTTGATATCCTCCAAACTCCGCTTTCCCCATACTAAACTGATCAAAGACAGGGCATGAACTATGCTGAATATATACATCGTCTTTGTAATGAATCACTGATTTAATTTTCGGATCATAAATAGCAGTATTTTGGGTTTTTGATTCAAAAAGGTTGTAATAATGGGTTGAAAAAAGTCTGAAATTGCGCGAACTCCCCCCATTTTTTAAAGTAATAATTCTTCCAAAAATATCGTGTTCAAAGGATACGAAATCCTTCGACTCGATACTAACCTTTAATCGTGGGTTATGTCCTATGGTTTTTGCAACAAGAGATCTTTCTTCGTATCTTTGGTCTATTTGCCATTCGGGACTTCCTATCCACGAAAACATCTTATTGGTAAGATCCATTATGCCAACCATGATCGTTCTATGAGTACCATGATTATACTGCCCGATGTGAGGATAATAAAAATCTCTCACAACAAATTTTTCATCCATATTCACCAAAAAGGAATCATTAGCAAGAACTATCGGCCTCATAAAAACCACTTATCCTCCCAAAAACTAAAAAATCCAAATAAACCAGACTAAAAATCGATTTAACCATAATTTAATCCCCCCAAACAATATTATCAAACTCAATTATGGAAAAACTAGTTGAAAAAGATATCTCCCCATCAAAAGAGATTGGAAAGGTTTTTACTTTAATCCTTTTATTATCCCTATACAATTTTTCAATGCGGTGTTTTTGATGTCAAATTTTGAGGGTATTTTTGTGGCTACAATAACACCTTTTGATAGGAATCTTGAGGTGGATTACGAGGTTTTATGTTCCCATGTTGAGTTTTTACTTTCAAGAAATGTCCATGGTTTGGTTCCTTGTGGGACTAACGGCGAGTTTTCAAGCCTGACTTTAAACGAAGCTAAAAAAGTGATAGAAGAAACGTTAAATTTTTCGGGTAAAACGACAGTGGTTGCAGGTACTGGCAGATCGA
>JAEOSI010000114.1 GCA_016840425.1 Candidatus Wukongarchaeum yapensis | reverse complement strand
AGCGCCAATAAGCACTCCTTCGAATAGAAGTTCTTCTCTACCGAGCACTATCATTATTGCAATGCCGGCAATTGCTCCTAATAAGACTCTGCCAGTAAATTCCATTGCTTCTCTCATTTTTCACAACAACCTAAAAAGCACAACGTGGAAAATAAAGTAGGAGAAGAGAATAAAAACTTATTTTTTACTTTTTTTGTTCTGCGATCTCTTTCTTTTTGTAGAAGAGCATTAGGAGAGATTCTAAAAGTCAAAGCAAGGGAAAATAGATACAAGGCATCCTATCTATCCTTACTCTCTTCGATATATTTTTTCGCCGATCGCTCCGCCTATAATCCCGATGACCGCACAAGGTATTGTAAAGATTATTACAAGGATAAGGAGAAAAATGTAAGCAACAGCATAAACCACTGAGACAACTATAGCTTCTATTATACCTCTCGCTTGATAATCGCCCATAAGGTCGCTGGGAGGACTTACTAATAATAGGGCTAAAAGCGTTAAATCAACTACAATTCCGGCCAAAGCTCCCTTTCCAGGGTCTCCCGAAACTATTCCCGCAACAAAAGCCCCAAGAAGCAAACCGTGAAAAACGTTTCCTGCTCTACCAACAATAATCATTATAACTATGCCGACGAACGCTCCTAGCCAGAAACTGCCCCTAAATCTAGTTCTAGTCACTTTACTCTTTTTTGAAAGGTCAGCACCGCAATTTTTACAAAAATTATGTCCTTCTTGTACGGCAGAACCGCAAAAGGGACAGAAGTAAATACTCACCCTAAAACCACCCTTTAAAAAGGTAAAAACTTTAGAAACCCATTTCTTGGTTTCATCTAAAAAATTTTACCCTCCATTTTAAAAAAATAAGGGTTTTATATATCTGTAAGAAACATACTATAATAAACATTTAACATAAAAATTAAAACGAATCTTATTTTTTGAAAAATTAAAAAAAGAGGTTTTTGATTCTTTTCTTTCAGTTTCAAATTTTTTCTTCTTCTATTAAAGGTATTTGGGGCCTTGTTCTTTCTTTTTCTTTAATAACACGTTGTTGAGACCATAACTCTTCTTTTAGTAGATCGCGAACAGCGTTCCTTATCGCTTCTGAACGGTTAGGATACCTCTCTATTCGAACCAAATAATCCAATCCTTCAATAAATTCTGCCGGTAAATGAACAGTAACCAACTGCATAAAAAAACCTCCTTATAAAACAAGACAGCAAATCTTTAAATCCAGATATTTATAACAAAAGGTGAGTTTTACATAACATCCTAAACAATAATATTCACACTCCCCCTTTTCAAAATAAAAAAAACAAAAAAGAAAACATGAAGTCCCTAATAACAAAAAAACAAAAGCGAAGACTTAATTTTGTGATTAACAGGAATGGATTTTAACGGAAATTTCAATATGTTTTCTAACTCATATACTTTTTTCCAATTCCTCTATTTTTCTTACAATTTTAAACAACTTCATCCAAGGTCAAAATGGAAGTAAATGGCGTCTCTCCTTCAACCTTACGTGCATCTATTTTCTTTGGAAGAAATGTTTTTAGCTTTTCATTCTTCAGCTTCTTCCAACCATTACTTACCAATATTTATGGTTAGTAAAATTTAAATACCTTCAAAATTTATCCAAAAGACAGGATAGAAAAGATGGAAGTGTATCGTTTGGACTGGAAATAACTTCTAACGGATTCTTTGTCATGAATTCCTTAGCGATACCTCCACATGTCTTCCTACTTTCTTTTAAAATTCTTTCAAAGCAGGGAGAGGAGGATCTAATTCCAAAACCTACCTCTCTTAGTGAGTATTGCCTTTATTCTAGCGGTTTTTATCTATCTTCCTCTCTCTTTTTGTGGCGTTCTTGGTGGTGGATATAAAAACTCCACCTTTTTAGTGTTCTAGGTTTTTCCTTTTCTTTTGCTCATTTTCATATTTTTAACGATTGTTTGTGTGGTGTGTTTTTATGGTGGTTTTAGATTCTGTTTGTGAGAATTCGGCGCAAGATATTAGGCATTTAATAAGGTTAGTGGTTGAAGGGGAAACTCTTTCTGAGGATTGTGCAGCTGGAGCTATGCGATTAATCATGGAGAATACGGCTAGTCCTGCTCAGATTGCAGCTTTCTTGACGGCTTTGAGGTTAAAGGGTGAAACTGTTACTGAGATTGTTTCGATGGCTAGGGTCATGCGGGAATTTTGTCACAGGATATCTCCCCGAGTGAGGGGGGTTCTTGTGGACACTTGTGGCACTGGTGGAGATAGCGTGAAAACGTTTAATGTGTCGACAATTTCAGCGCTCGTTGTTGCGGGTACAGGTGTTCCGGTAGCGAAACATGGCAATCGGTCTGTGACAAGTAAATGCGGTAGCGCTGACCTCCTTGAAGCTTTAGGGGTGAACATAACGGCAAGCCCTGAAACTGTAGATAAATGTATTGAACGGGCGGGTATTGGTTTCATGTTTGCCCCCGTATTTCACCCTGCTATGAAGCATGTGATAGGACCACGAAGAGAGATCGGGATTCGCACCGTTTTCAATGTCCTCGGACCTTTGACCAATCCTGCAGGGGCAAAAGCCCAAGTTGTTGGGGTTTATGATCTGGGATTAACGGAAAAACTTGCAAAGGTTCTTTTAGGGCTTGGAGTGAATTTTGGTTATGTTGTTCATGGTTTGATAGGCCTTGATGAGATCTCGACCGTAGGCGCCACAAAGGTTTCTGAGGTTGACGATGGCGTTGTTCGAACCTATGAGGTTTCAGCGAAAGATTTCGGCTTAAAAGATGGGGTTTTGGAGGATATATTGGGTCAAGATGTTTCTGAGAGTGCTTTGGTTGCTGTTCGCATCCTTAAAGGGCTTGAACCTCGAAAAGAAGACATAGTTCTGGCTAATGCTGCTGCCGCTCTTTCTGCTGCAGGAAAAGCTAAAGATTTCGTTGAAGGGGTTCAGATCGCGAAAGAGTCGTTGGAAAGCGGTGCTGCCTTTGAGAAACTTCGACGACTCATAATTGAATCGGGAGGAGACATCGAAAAACTTGAAAGATTGGAGGAAAAGCTTTGAAACAGCCCAACAACGTTTTAAACACGATTTTAGAAGACGTAAAACACAGGATAAAAAGCAAACATCTAGATCTGGAATTTGAAGCCGTGTCAGAGAAACACCTCACAGGTCATAGAAAGAGCTTATATCAGGCTATTCGCAGCGAGAAAGGCGTGTCAATCATCGCGGAAATAAAGCCTAAATCCCCCTCCAAAGGTGCGCTCCGAAAGGTGAAGGATGGAGGAAGCTTGGCGCATCGATTAGTTGAGGGGGGAGCCGTGGGTATTAGCGTGCTTACAGAACCTTCACATTTTGGCGGATCTCTTTCCCTTTTAAAGGCGGTTAAAGATGTTGTCCAAACACCTGTCCTTGCAAAAGATTTCTTTTTGTATAGAAAACAGGTGTTTGCAGCTTTAAAAGCAGGAGCTGACGCGATACTTTTAATCGCTACAATCCACAAACCAGCCTCCCTAGCAGAGTTAATACAGTTAAGCGCAGATTACGGAATTGAGGCTTTAGTTGAAGTCCATGATGAAAAAGACCTTGAAAAGATACTAGAGGCAGGAGTTTTACCCCGAATAATTGGCATCAATAACAGAGATCTCAGGACTTTGCGAACAGATCTTAGTGTTACTGAGAAGTTGGCGTCCTTTGTGCGTGAACTTTTTGGTTCGGAGGTGTTGATTGTAAGTGAAAGCGGCATCTCCTCAGGGAAAGACGTTATTCGCTTGAAAAAACATGAAGTTGACGCTGTGTTAGTAGGTTCAGCTATTATGGAGGCAAGTTCTCCAAAGGAGAAGGTTAAAGAGCTTCGGGAGGCGGGAAAAAGATGAAGGGACAACTTTTTTCCTCTTCTTCTGCTCCTCCTCGGGTTAAGATTTGTGGTCTAACCCGTAGTAAGGATGTTTATTCAGTGATAATTTCTGGCGCAGACGCGGTTGGTTGTGTTGTAGGGGTACCAAGATCTCCAAGGAATGTTCCGTTAAACCGTGCAAAAGAATTGCTTTCAAGGGTTCCCCCCTTCAAGAGCACGGTAGTCGTCATGGTTCCCCCTTCAGAGAGGGAAGTTTTTGAGGTAGACAAAAGAATAAAGCCTTCCGCTGTTCAAATTCACGGCAACTACTCTTTAGAAATGTTAGACAAGCTAAGGGGGGAGATTTCAGCAAAACTGATAGCTACCCTAGCCATTGACATCATCTTATCTCCTAATAAAAACATGATAGAAACTTATGTAAGCGAAGCGTTAAAAATCTCAAAATATTGCGACCTCCTCCTCCTCGATTCTGGAATAAGGGGACTTTCTGGCGGTTTAGGGGTGGAAAACAACTTTAAAATTTGCAAGATTATCCGTGAAACGCTTTCCCAAACAGGAAATCACATAGTTTTAGCAGGAGGCTTAAACCCGCAAAATGTTGGGCAAGCGGTTAAGGAGGTTAGACCTTATGCTGTTGATGTCTCCTCAGGAGTTGAGACTGCGCCAGGAATCAAAGATGAAGTCTTGATTAAACAGTTTGTAAAAAACGCTAAACTAAACAGTGCAAAGGAGTGAAAAAACATGGTAAATAAGAATAGGAACAGCAATGAAAATTTTTCATGTGTTGATGAAGGTAAAAAAGAAGAACTGACAGGGGTTGATTTAAGCTATCCTTGTCCCGATATTAGGGGCAGGTTTGGGGAGTTTGGAGGACGTTTTGTACCAGAAATACTTATGCCTGCGCTAGAAGAGCTGGAAGAAGCTTTCAAAAAGATCTACCTGACTCCAAAATTTCAAGAAGAGTTAGCTTATCATTTGAGGGATTTTGCAGGGAGACCAACACCCCTGTATCTTGCTGAAAGGCTTAGCGAAGAATTTGGGTGTAAAGTCTATTTAAAACGGGAAGATTTGCTTCATGGAGGCGCTCATAAACTAAACAACACTATAGGTCAAGCCCTATTAGCAAGGAGCATGGGGAAAACACGGCTGATAGCTGAAACTGGGGCAGGGCAACACGGGTTTGCAACAGCAATAGTTGGCGCTAAATTCGGCTTCAAAACAAAAATATATATGGGTTTAGAAGACGTAAAACGCCAAAAACATAACGTCTACAGGATGCGTTTGCTCGGAGCAGAAGTCTGTCCAGTATATTCCGGATCAAAAACTTTGAAGGATGCAATAAATGAAGCTTTACGGGACTGGATAACCAACCTTGAAACCACTTACTACCTCATAGGATCAGTAGTGGGTCCCCATCCTTACCCCCTCATTGTAAGGGAGTTTCAAAGGGTTATTGGACGTGAAATAAAAGAACAAATACTTAAAAAAGAGGGAAGGTTTCCCTCAGCCTTGTTTGCTTGTATTGGGGGTGGAAGTAACGCTATAGGGACCTTCTATGACTTCATTAAAGATGAAGAAGTAGAGCTGATAGGCGTAGAAGCAGGTGGGAAAGGTTTAAGCACAGGTCTCCACTCAGCCTCACTAAAAGCAGGTACCGAAGGAGTCTTACATGGAGCTTACACCCTTCTCCTCCAAGATAAATATGGGCAAATCTCACATTCTCATTCCGTTAGTGCAGGTCTTGATTACCCAGGGGTTGGACCAGAACACACCTTCCTAAAACAAATACATCGCTTGAGAGTAGAGACAGCTACAGACGATGAAGCTCTAGAAGCCTTCAAACTTGTTTGTAAGTTGGAGGGAATAATTCCTGCTTTGGAACCTTCTCATGCCATAGCTTATGCAAGAAAAATCGCGGAAAAATTTGACCAAGACGACATAATAGTAATCACTCTCTCCGGGTCAGGGGCAAAAGACCTAGACATTGTCCGAGAATATTTCGACATCGAGGAGCGTGTATAACATGACCATGGTTGAAAGAATAAAACAAACATTTGAAGCCTTAAAAGAGAAGAATGAGGCCGCCTTCATACCTTTCATCACCCTCGGAGACCCGGCTCCCTCATTCTCAGTTAAAATAGCAAAAGCACTCATCGAAGGAGGAGCAGACATCATCGAGCTTGGAATACCTTTCAGCGACCCGGTAGCAGATGGTCCAACCATCCAAGCCTCCACTACCAGAGCCCTTTCACAAGGAATGAACACAGATAAAGCCTTCGAACTTGCAAAAAAAATCCGTAAAATTGCTGGAAAAACCCCGCTTGTATTCTTAACTTACTATAACATCGTCCTTCAGAGAGGGGTTAAAAATTTCTTTAAAGACTGCTCTCTCTCAGGCGTTGACGGGGTAATCATTGCAGATCTACCAGTAGAAGAAGCAGAACCCGCCTTCAAAGCTGCAAAAAGCAAAAACATCAACCTTATCTTCATAGTGGCTCCCTCAACTTCCGACCGCAGGCTAAACATAGTGCTTGAAAAGGCGGACGGTTTTCTCTACGTGGTCAGCTTATACGGCACAACTGGCGCCCGGAAATCCCTCCAAGAAATCACTAAAAAAACGATTAAAAGAATCACAAAACGCGCAAAAGGCACGGTTCCCTGTTGTGTTGGGTTTGGAATATCAAAACCTGAACATGTTTTAGAGGTGGTAAGGGCGGGAGCAGATGGCGTTATCGTAGGATCCGCAATAGTAGATATCATTTCAAAATATGGAGAACTTAAAAACGGTGTCCTTGAAAAAGTAAAACTTTACGCTGCTGAAATGAAGGAGGCGACGAAATAAAATGAAGCAATCCTTAAAATTTCAACAAAATGCAACTCTCTTAGGCGGGGGTTATGAAGCTTTCTACCTATACAAACACTTGGTCGAAAAACTTGAACCAAGCTGTTCCTTCCTCCTAGAGTCTGTACACGAAGAAACAAGAAAACCCCAATACTCCTTTATTTGCTTTGAACCAGACTATCTTCTCAAAATTAAAAACACTCAAGTAAAGATCACAAACATGACAACTGCAAGGGGAGAGAAGATCCTCCAACACATAGAAGCCACAAAAGAAACAAAAAATAACCAAGTAAAGGTGAAGGATAGGGTTGATGACCGCGTAAAATACGATATAAAAGCCTTAGACCTCCTTGAAAAATATTTCCCGAAATCCAACACACAAAGACCAGAATTTTTCCCAAGACAAGTCTTTTTCGGCGGTTACCTCGGCTACTTAGGCTACGATATAGTTGCTCCATGGGTAGGATACCGCCCAAATCATGAAACACCAGACGCTATACAAGCTATGCAAACAACAGTTCTCACATACGACCATCTAAACCAAAAACTCATCCTCATAGACAACAGTTTAGGCGACACAAACCCCCTAATACCCGAAATAGAAAAAGCATTGAAATCCTACAAACCGCCAACAAGAAAACGGTCACGAAATAACATAAAAGACATCGAAACAAAGTCGAACACTTCAAAAGAAGAGTTCGA
>JAEOSI010000113.1 GCA_016840425.1 Candidatus Wukongarchaeum yapensis | reverse complement strand
CAGGGGAAGGTATTGATAAAATCGGTGAAGAAGCGTTTCAAATCCTTCAAATGATCCGCGTATATACGAAAAACCAGCAAGGCGAAGTTTCGAAAAGACCCCTCGTGTTGTTTCATGGTTCAACGGTAGCTGATGCTGCTAAAAGAATACATAAGGATTTTTTAAAACAGTTTAAATCCGCTCTCCTCTTCAGAGAGGAAGATAAGGTTCTAAAAAAACAGGTAGGAACAGAGTATATTTTAAAAGATGGCGATATCCTACAAATCCGTGCCACATAACCTCTTTACTGTTCAAGTTTAATTTTCCATTTTATCTTATATCTTTGCCCACATTCAGGACATATGAGTACTATTTCGAAATTATCTCCCTGTTTAACGAAGGAAACATGAAATCCTTTGTCATATCCGCAATTATCGCAGATATGAAATTCTTTTTCAATTTTTCTCTCTATTACTTCCATATTAGCGCCTCGACTTTTCATCGTATCTTCAATAAAGCTAAACATATCTTATAAACCAATTTTAATAAAAAACGAGATTTTTTAGATAATTGTTTTCAGGTCTTTTGGTTTTATTTTTCCTGTGTGTAGTGCGGTAGCTATAAGCACACCTTTTGCTCCAAGTTCTCTTGCTTTTTTTATGTTCCCTATGTCTTTCACTCCTCCTCCTATGATTATGGGAAGAGTAGTAGATTTCAAAACTTTTTTAATGATTTTTTCAGGAATCCCCCTACCTGTTCCGACCTTGGATAGCTCTAAAATTATGATCTCTTTTGCCCCAATTTTTGACACTTTTTTTAGAAGCTTTAAAGGATCTTCTTCTACCTCTTTAGAAACTTCGCCTAAAAGCTTTCCATCCTTTAAATCAAGGCTTAGAACCACTTTTTCTTCCCCGACCCCTTCAACAATTTCTTTATATTGCTTTAGCGAAGAAAGGGTTTCAGTGCCAATAACTATCTTGTTTACTCCAAAAGCTAGCGTTGATTTAGCCTTTTCAGGGGAATCTATACCACAATCAAGCATTAACGCCATGTCTAATAGAGAAAGTTTTTCAAGAATCGAAAAATTGTTTACAGCCCATGAACTTTGGATTGCGTCTAAATCCGCTATATAAACCTCTTTAAATCCAAAAATCTTCTTAAAAACATCCCCTATTACTAAAGGATCTTTTGAAGGAGTCAAAACAGAATTAACAGGCTTATAATTTTCTCTTTCTCCTTTCTTTGCATGAACAACTACACCGCTTAACAAGTCCATAACCGGAATCACGCGCATAATTCTAACCTACCAAATATCTAATAAACCATCTTTAAATATTCCTAAAATAAAAAATTAATGACCGCTTTTCGCACCAATAAGGTGGCCTGAATTGTTTTCTTTCTTAAAAGATTTCATCCAAACTTTTTTGATTTTATTTGTTATGATCGATGCCATAGGTATTGTACCTATATTTTTAAGCTTAACAAGCGATTTTTCACCTAAAGAACGAAAAGAAATCGCTAGAAAAAGCGCTATAGTTGCAGGAATCATAGCTGTGATCTTTACCTTTTTTGGGCAATTTATACTCGACTTTTTCTTCTTAGAAGCTGAAGACTTCTTCATTGCAGGGGGTCTTCTACTGTTAATAATTGCCCTCGATATAACCACAGGAGGAGAAATTATTCGCTCTCAACAAGCAGAAAGAGAACAAATCGCTGTAGTGCCCTTAGGAACCCCCCTTCTTGCTGGGCCTGGAACTATAACGTTGGTAATCCTTTTAACCTTCGACTTCGGCGTCCTCGTAACCGCCCTTGCCGCCATAACAAACGTGATAGTTGCGTGGCTAATTTTAAGACAAAGCAGCTTAATAGCTCGAAAAATCGGCTATAACGGTATAAAAGCAACCTCAAGAGTACTCGGCGTTATATTAGCAGCCATAGCTGTAAGCATGATAAGACGCGGTTTAACAGGCATTACATAAAAGCCGAAAAAACGTTCAATTCCCGTAAAAATGTTTAAAAAACTTTTTAACCAAAATCAAACAAATTTCAATCCAAAATATTAATATTTTTCCTATTAAAATAAGAATTTAATAATCTAATTTTTTCCTATTATTTGAAGGTGGTCTAGTTGTCTTCTTTTTCAGGAGATTTTTCCCTTGCTTTTTTGAATCTATTTGTTATGCTCAACGCCATAGGTACTGTTCCTATATTTTTATCCTTAACAGACGGTTCATCGCCCTTGGAACGAAGAGAAATCGCGAAAAAAAGCGCCATAGTTGCTGGGTCCATTGTTTTAGTTTTCATCTTTTTAGGAAAATATATACTCGAATTTTTTCACATAAAAACTGAAGATTTCTTTGTTGCCGGGGGCCTTATATTGTTAATACTTGCCCTAGATTTCACTACTGGCAAAAATGTTGTCCGCTCTTATACGGTAAAAAAAGAAGAGCTCGCTGTAGTGCCCTTAGGAACCCCCCTTCTTGCTGGGCCTGGAACTATAACGATGAGCATAATTTTAACTTATGACTACGGCCCTTTCATAACTGCTCTTGCTGCTATAGCAAATGGAGTAATCGCATGGTTAATATTAAAATACAGTGACCTAGTAATTCGAAAAATCGGTAGTAGCGGTATCAATGCTGCTTCACGAGTTCTAGGCTTGTTATTAGCAGCAATAGCTGTAAGCATGATAAGACGCGGTATAACTGGTTTCTAATCATAAAGGTTGTTTAATTGAAAAAATGGAAGGAATGGTTGAAAAGTTAAGAGATACTTGAATTGTGTTAAGATGGTTATATTGGTCGAGATTTTGCGTGGGTTGATGTTATTAGTTCGTATAGGAATTTTACGAGTTCTTCGTTTGTGGTTGTTATGAGTTCTATTTTTTCTGGTGTGTTAATTGAGCCTATTGCGATTTCTTCTGAGTCCCTTGTTGCTCCTATGATTTCCAAGGCAGGATTTGTCCTGATTTGAATGCTTGGTCGTTCTTTTTTTATTTTTTGGGCGTACTCCATGTCTTCTGGTTGTATGTTTGAAAGTATGTGCACCCTTTTTCTTGCGCTTACATCCTCGATAAGTTCTAAAGGTAATGCCTTTATTTCTGGTATGAGAATAGTGATCGTGCTTTTAGTTCGCGCCATCATGCCTTTTATCACGTTTATCGGTGCATCTTTTCCTGCTATTCTGTATGTTTGCTCTATGGGTAAAGGTTCTATTTTTACTGCTATGTTTTGGATTTCTTTAAGAAATTCTGTCGTACTCTTTGTAGCCCCTAATGCTTCTTGGATTTTTAGCGGTACCTCTTGTAATTTCTTTGACATTTGTTGTGTAACTGCTACGTTTGTTTGTTGCATATCCTTAGTTATCGAGTTTTCTAAAGTTTCTACATCTTGTTTAATGTTATTATGGCTTGTTTTAAGCTCGTTTTCTGCATTATTTTTAACATTTCCTATTGTTGTTTCAGCGCTGGTTGTGTAATCTTCTAGTGTTTTTCTGATATTCTCAGCTGAACTATAAAGGGTTTCTTTAAGGGTTAGTGAATGTTTCGAGATGAGGCTTGTTATTTCTGCAAGGGAATTTATCGCTTGATCCTTTATTCTTCGCACAGGTTCCATAGAAACGACATCTGCACGAGATGTGAAATTTTCTGTCGTTCTTTCAAGCTCTGCTAAGTGTTTTTCCGTTATCTCACTAATTTTTCCTTCTTGGGCTTCTAAGGGATCCTTCAAGATTTTTTCACCGTCTTTTATTGCACCTTTAACGGTTTCGATGTCTGAACTTACAAGGTTTCTAATTTCTCCTTCCTTCGTGTCAATGATCTCTCTAATCTTGTTTAAAAGGTCTGTAATTTTGTCTTCTGGTTCTTTGAGCACCTCCCCTATCTCTTGTCGCCCTTGCTCCATCAATCCTATTTTTTCTTTTTCTAGGGTTTCAGTAACGGTGCTGAATTCGCGTACTTTTTCTTCCATCTCGTCTACATTTGTCTTAATGTTTTCAATAACTTGGTTTATTGACTGTTTTATCCCCTCAATTTTTAGAAAGACTTCTTCACTAGTTTTATCTATAAAGCCGCCTATCGTATTTACTAATTGCTCCATTCTTCCTTTTTCAAGGTCGACTGTTTCCTTAATTCTAATTTCAAGCTCTTCCATCGCTTTTTTGGCTTTTTCCAGATGGGTGCGAACTTCTATAAGCCTGTTTTCTGCATCTTCTACCCCTGTTTTAAGAGCTTGAGTCAAATCCCTGTTTTTGTTTTCTGTTTCTTTAACTATATCTTCAACTTTCTTGATTCCTTCATTTTTCTTCTCTATTAAACTGTTTACACCTTCAGAAACCATTCCATCAATAAGCGTTCTAAGATCCTCCTCAAGCGATACTTCTGCCTCTATTTCCCCTTTCTCTCCTCCATTTGTAGCTATTTCAGATCCTCCTGTTTCTCCAGTTCCAAGTTTTTGGTCCATCGTTTCTGTTATGGTCTCTTGAATACTTTGCAGCCACTCAAAACTTCCCCCCTCAAACTCCTTCAACATTTTATTTAGACTTTCTGCAGTAAGAGTCGCTGTTTCTCCGCTATTTGCCTCTAAATCCTCAACATCTTTCTTCAAATTTCCCATTATCGCCTCTATAACCCCTTCTAAATCACTTTTCGTAGATTCTAAAATCGTCTTCATGTTGCCTGATGAGGACGATATTAACCCACCAGTTTCCTGTTTCATCTCCTCACAAGACTTCTCAGCATTTTCTATAACGGCGTTTTGTAGGCTATCAGCATCTTTAAGACCGCTTTGGAAAACATCGACAATCTTATTTTTAACCCCTGTCAATGTCTCTATCCCTTGCTGGTTAGCATCGTTCAAAATCTTTATCTGAGCCTCCTTACTTCCCTCTAACGCCGATGTGAGTTCTTCATGCCCATTTTCTACGCTGAGAATGAGGTCATTAATTAGATTACCCGCACTTTCTAAAACCTCTCTTTCACTATTATTAACTATTTCACCGCTATTTTCCCGCAGCTCTGAGAAAATTTTCGCTATTTTTCGGGACTCTTCCTCGTTCATTTTTTGAGCAGTCTTCTCCTGATCTGTCAAACTTCTACTTAACTTGTCAAGAAACGAACTAACCTTTTCCTTGAAATCCGTTTTATGTTTGTTTACAAGGTTTTTCATCTCTTCTCTTCTAGCAGCAATGTTTAACCCTTGAATTAGTTGATATATTTCTGGAGCACGTTCTTTGCCAAAAGCTTTTTTCGCCATTTTTTCATCGAAAACTGGCTGAAGTTCCTCTATAACTTTTTGAAAGTTTGTAAGTTCTCTGAATAACGTTAAATCAAACTGAGTTATAGCGTCCATTTGATCAGTTAATAAAAGTTCGAGGCTTGGCGGTATATCGGCTTTAAGCTTAGCTGCTTCTTTCTCAATATTCGTTGTTACTTCTTTTATCGTTTTTAACAAGGAATTTTCATGGTTCTTTGTAGTCTCGTTTATCGATTGTAGATGCGCTTTTAGCCCCTCATTCATCTTCTGTTTTAAATCCTCTTCTTGAAACTTTTTCATCGATTCTTTTAAGATTGAAAATTCTGAAGCTATCATCCCTTTACTTTCTTCGTTTTTGGATGCAAGATCGCTGGTCTCTTTTTGTATCATTTCCTGGATTTTGTTTGTACTTTGCGTTATGCTTTCCTCTGTTTCCTTCATAGTGGTATTAATCGTGTTTTTGGTAATGTTTTCGGTTTCACTAACAGTAGTTTGTATTTTTGATAAAAGCGATTGCAACGTCTTTTCTATAGCATTTTCTATATTTTGTGCGTTTACATCTACTTCACTGGAAATTTTTTCGTTTTGCTGTCCCACTATCCCTAAGTTTTTTTCTTTTAGATCTGTTATCTCTTTAATTGCCTTTCCACAGATATCTTTTATACGGTCTAAAGATTCTTGCTTCTTTTCCTCAATTTTCGAAGAGGAAGCCTCCACTTTGGCCTTATTTTCATTGACCATGTTACCAAAGATTATGTTTAGTGTTTGCACCAATTCCTGTCTTAACAAAGCGTTGATTTGATCCGCTTTTTCTCGAACATCTTCCAAAATTTCCCTCGTTTTTTGAGCGCTATCTTCGACAAAACCGGTTACTTCACCTTTAATATCCTTCATCCTCCCTTGTTCTAAACCCTCATACTCCGAGACTTTTCCTCCTAATATTTGTAAGATGTTTTTATGTTCATCTATTATAGCGTTCCAACCAGCTGAAGAGTCTTCTATAACTTGCCTTGTTTCTTCCCCTTTTTTCGAGACGTTTTCTTGAAGATTTTGAACAGCATCTTGAAGTTTGCTATTTACTTCTTCTTTCGCCTCTATTAACGAATTTTTTCCCTTCTCTATCTCCTCTTCCAGTCCCATGTTAAAGCTTTCTTGAGCTCCTTCTAAGGAACTTTTAACCTCTTTCTCAAAATCTAGGGAAGAATTTACAAGTTTTTCAAGTTCTAACTTGGCAGAAGAATTAAAATCTTCCAATATTTTCGTTACCCGACCCAGCAAACTGTCAAGGGTTGTTTTACGTTTATCCACCCAACTTAACGATGTGGTTTCTATTCCTGCCTTCATTTCGTCTTGTTGAGCCTTTAATCTGTTCTTTATCTCTTCCGATAAGGATTCTACGCTCGTTAGACTGTTTTGGACGCTCTCACTAAGGTTGTTTAATGCCTTCTCTATCCCCTCTTTAACATGATTAAAGTAGTCTTGTATTAGGCTAGTTCTTCCTTCTTTAAACCCATTTAATGCGTCTATTATTGCTTGCGAAACATCTCTTGCACTTTTTTCAAGAACCTCTAATTGTTCTTTCATCGTGTTTTCTATGTCATCCCTCAATGAGGAAAAATGAGCTTCAAGATCCGCGTATTTCTCAGCAGCCTCTTTTGTAATCAGTTCTCCTGCGTTGTTTGAGTTCGTTCTTAAGTCCGTGCTAAACTTTGTGAAAATTGCCCCAAACTGTCCAGAAATTTCTTTGATAGGAGTTTCGATAGCATTCATGAGCTCTAACATCTTCTGATTTAAGGAATCGATAAGGTTGTTAGTCACGGTATCCAAAGAAACTTTAGCGTTTTTCCAAATATCTTCTACGTCCCCCGAGATCCCTTTAAGTTCCTCTTCGAGCTTTTTTTCAGCTTCGGCTGTAAGAACAATACTTGGTGCAAGGGCAATGTAAAGGTCCACTTTTCCCGCTATTTTTTTAACGAACCCCTTTTCCACAAGTTCGTCAAGCGCCTCAGTAATCTCGCTAAGATCTTTTTTTAAGTGTAAAGCTACTTCCTCTGCTGTTTTTGCCCCAAGAGCTATAAGAACGTTATAAGCTCCTACTTGAAGCTCTTCTAATCCTATTTTCTTTAAAGGTTCAGTTATCGACATCTTTCCTCCTCTCTCAAAAATTTTAA